>CALZCW010000148.1 GCA_945635805.1 uncultured Clostridia bacterium | reverse complement strand
ACACACCGGAAATGAATCCGATTGAGCAGATTTGGAAAGAGATCCGAAAGCGCGGTTTCCGCAATGAGATTTTTGCAACCCTGGAAAAAGTAGTTGACCGCTTATGCGATACCATCTGCTCGTTGTCCAATCAGGTTATTTCCAGCATCACAGGGAGAGACTGGATAATCGAACCTTTTAATTAAGAATTAGTATCATGCAGAATCTGACGCGCCTCCGGCGCTATCAATGAGCGCACCGACCGTCAAAAACCCCGTGCAGCCTGCATTTTTCAGACTGCACGGGGTTTCTGCTCTGTCATAGATCAGCCGTCGGAGGCAAAACGTCTCCGGCAGACCGTCTTTTAGCGGAACTTTTCAAAGAATTTCTTGCGCTTGGGATGGCTGCCTTCGGAGGATTCCTCCAGCTTTTTCAGCAGCTCCCGCTGCTCCTTGCCCAGGTGGGTGGGGGTCTCCACCACCACGGTGACGAACTGGTCGCCGCGGTTTTTGCTGCCGATGTAGTAGATGCCCTTGCCCTTGAGGCGGAAGGTGGTGCCGGTCTGGGTGCCCTCGCTGATGGAATAACGCACCTTGCCGTCCAGCGTCGGCACCTCCAGCTCTGCGCCCAGTGCCGCCTGAGTAAAGGAAATCGGCATCTCGCAGTACACACTCTGGCCCTGGCGGGTGAAAATGGGATGCTTGCCCACGCTCACCGTCACCATCAGATCGCCGTTGGGACCGCCGTTGGAGCCGGTGCAGCCCTCGCCACGGACCCGCAGAGTCTGGCCGTCGTCGATACCGGCGGGGATCTTCACCTTGGTCTTGAAGCTGCGGCGGACTTTGCCCTTGCCCTTACAGCGGGTGCAGGGGGTCTTGATGACCTTGCCGGTGCCGCGGCAGTCGGGACAGACGCTGTCGGACTGCATGGTCATGCCCATGAAGCTCTGCTGGGTGCGGACCGTGCCCCGGCCGTTGCAGCGCATACAGGTTTCTACGGAGCTTCCCGGTTCGGCGCCGCTGCCGCTGCAGCGGTCGCAGTTTTCGATACGGGAGGCGGAGATCTCCTTTTCCGTGCCGAAGGCAGCCTCCTCAAAGGTGACTTCCACCCGCTGGCTGATGTCCTCGCCCCGTGTGGGCGCGTTGGAGCTGCGGCGGGAAGACCGCCCACCGCCGAAGAAGCTGCCGAACAGGTCGCCCAGGTCGCCGAAATCGCCGAATCCGCCAAAGGGATTGCCTCCGGCAGCGCCTGCGTTGAAATTCGGATCCACACCGGCAAAACCGAACTGGTCATAGCGGGCGCGCTTGTCGGGGTCTGAGAGGACCTCGTTGGCCTCGTTGATTTCCTTGAATTTGGCCTCGGCGTCGGGCTCGTGGTTGACGTCGGGGTGATATTGGGCCGCCAGCTTGCGGTATGCCCGCTTGATCTCGGCCTCGGAAGCGTCCTTGTTGACGCCTAAAACTTCATAATAATCGCGTTTGTTTTCGTTTGCCATGCACTCACCCTCTCTTGGGGATAAAGATAAAACGCATCAGTGAAAAGTGAAATCGAGTGACAGCCGTCCCTACAGGTGCAAACGTTTTTTGCGGTAGGGACCGGCGTCCCCGACGGTCCGAAACGATTTTGGAATTCGATGTTCCAAAATCGTTCCTGTCAGTGAATCATTCGCGTTGCTGAAAATTTGTCCATCGAGGCCAAATTTTCAGTCGGACTGTCCGGGAGGCCAGTCCCTACGGGCCGTTTGCAGGATCGTAGGGCACGACCACCGGGCGTGCCGTTCATTCTATTTTGTGCGCGGAGCGCACACATCAGCTCTTAGTTCTTAGCCCTTAGCTTTTAGTCCAAAAGAGGCGGACAGAGTCGTCCGCCTCTACAGACCTGACAGGGATATATTGAAAGCGTTATGGGCAGAGCCTCAGGATCAGTCCTTGACCTCCTCGAAGTCGGCATCGACCACGCCGCCGTCGTCATTGCCGCTCTGGCTGCCGGGGTTGCCGCCCATATCTGCAGCGGCCTGGGGATTCTGCTGGTAGAGCTTCTCGGACACGGCGTAGAAGGCCTTCTGCACGGCGTCGGTCGCTGCCTTGATGGCTGCCACGTCGTTGCCCTTGTTCTTTTCCTTCAGGTCGTTGATGGCCGACTCGATGCTGGCCTTGTCGGCAGCGTCGATCTTGTCGCCCAGCTCGCCCAGAGTCTTTTCCGTCTGGTAGATGACCTGATCGGCGGCGTTGTGGGTATCCACCTCGTCCTTACGAGCCTTGTCCTCGGCGGCATACTGCTCGGCTTCCTTGACGGCCTTGTCGATGTCCTCCTTGGACAGGTTGGAGGAGGCGGTGATGGTGATGTGCTGCTCCTTGCCGGTGCCCAGGTCCTTGGCGGAGACATTGACGATACCGTTGGCGTCGATGTCAAAGGAGACCTCGATCTGCGGCACGCCGCGAGGCGCCGGAGCGATGCCATCCAGATGGAACTTGCCCAAAGTCTTGTTATAGGCAGCCATCTCACGTTCGCCCTGCAGGACATGGATCTCAACGGAGGTCTGCCCGTCGGCGGCGGTGGAGAAGATCTGGCTCTTCTTGGTGGGGATGGTGGTGTTGCGGTCGATCAGACGGGTGAACACGCCGCCCATGGTCTCCAGACCCAGGGACAGAGGCGTGACATCCAGCAGCAGCAGGCCCTTCACGTCGTCAGCCAGCACGCCGCCCTGAATGGCAGCGCCTACGGCGACGCACTCGTCGGGGTTGATGCCCTTGAAGCCGTCCTTGCCGGTGATGGTCTTGACTGCGTCCTGCACGGCGGGGATACGGGAGGAGCCGCCGACCAGCAGGACCTTGCTGATGTCGCTGGCCTTGACGCCGGCGTCGGCCATGGCCTGACGGACAGGCGCCATGGTGGCCTCCACCAGATGGGCAGTCAGCTCATTGAACTTCGCGCGGGTCAAGGTCACGTCCAGATGCTTGGGGCCGTTGGCGTCGGCTGTGATATAGGGCAGGTTGATGTTGCTGCTGGTGACGCCGGACAGCTCGATCTTCGCCTTCTCAGCAGCCTCCTTCAGACGCTGCATAGCGCCCTTGTCGGAGGACAGGTCGATGCCCTCGGCCTTCTTGAACTCGGCGACCAGATAGTCCATGATGCACTTGTCGAAGTCGTCGCCGCCCAGATGGGTATTGCCGTTGGTGGCCAGGACCTCGATGATGCCGTCGCCCAGCTCCAGGATGGAGACGTCGAAGGTGCCGCCGCCCAGGTCATAGACCATGATCTTCTGTTCTTCTTCCTTGTCGATGCCGTAGGCAAGGGCTGCGGCAGTCGGCTCGTTGATGATACGCTTGACCTCCAGACCGGCGATCTTGCCGGCGTCCT
>CALZCW010000147.1 GCA_945635805.1 uncultured Clostridia bacterium | reverse complement strand
CACCTATTTTTCTGGAAATGAGGGGAAACAGCCCGCAAAATGCGGCAGTCAAGGCAGAAGCGGCGAAAAGTATGGCGGTCTGTTGGGTCAAAGCCGCTGCAAACAGCGCCGCCATCAGGCCGTGGAGCAGCTTGGAGAAAAAATAGCCCTTCGGATGAAGTCCCAGAGGCTGCCAAAGACTCATGGCCTGCAAATGAACGCAAAGCCCGCCCCAGCTTGTGAAAAAAGCCGCCAGGACAAAGGCGCTGCCGCTTGCGGGTAAGCTCATAACACCGTTGGAGAGTTCCAGCAGCCCGGAGAGCAGCGGAATATAAGGCTCGATCAACGGAAAGCGGGGGAGCAGTACATTTTTCAGGAGGGCGGCGGCTACGGAAAATACGCAGATCAGGCCGCTGATCTGCAAAAGGACCTGACAGGTCCCGGTGACGGCACTCAGGAAAGCCTGAGAAGGGGGAAGAAGAGCCTCCTGCACCCTTCGCACGCGGATGCTTGTCGTGCCGGTCCGGGCAAAGAGTCGTCCGCACAACAGCGCGGACCATATGTGGATCAGGTAAAGCAGCAGCCCTTTTGTTACGTCCTGCAAAACTACGGCTCCGACCACGGCTACGAAAAAACCGGGGCCGGAATTGTTGCAGAACAGCAGGGCCTGCTCCGCCTCCTGCCGCGTGAGCCGCCCTGCCCGGTAGTCCTCCGTCAGAACGGAAACGCCTACGGGATAACCGCCCATAAAGCTGCAAAGCAGCGCGGGAAATACCGACCCGCCGACGCCGAAAATCCGCCCCATGGCTCTTGACAGCCAGTTCGGGCAGGAAAACCGGACGGTGGAAAACAGAAAACGGGTCAGTACCATAAAAGGAAATAAGGCGGGGATCACCGCCGTGCCGCTGAGCCGCAGTCCCTCCCGAACGCCGGAAGCCGCCTCTTTGGGAAACAGAAGCAGGCATACGGCGCAGGCCAAAGATAATAGCAGCGGAAATTTTTTCTTCATGTCGATCACCAATGGAATATATGCGCCCCGAGGAAAGATTAGCCCCAAAACGCATAGAATGGACATGGGTGAGGCATATGAAAAAAAGCATGACAAATGCGGTCAGCGACCGCTTTTCCGTACCGCCGGAGGCGATCTCCCAGGCGCCTTTGATCCAGATTCGGGGCGGCAGAAGCGTCTGCATCGAAAACCACCGGGGTATCCGCCTCTATACAGGTGAGGAGATACAGATCGCCGTGCGGCAGGGGACTGTCACCGTCAAGGGACAGAGCCTGAACATTGCCAGGATGACGCGTCGGCTGGTGGAGATCCGGGGCGTGCTCCGGGCCGTGGAAATGGACTGAGGCCATGAACCGGCTGATCAGCGGCCTGTTGGGAACGGCGACGGTCACCGTTTCCGGCAGATACCCGGAGGAACTGCTCAACGCGCTGACCGAACAGAAGATTACCTATTGGGATACTTACCGCACCGGGGACCGGACCATCCGGCTGAAGGTCCTCCTGCGGGATTTTGAAAAGCTGAAAAAGCTGACGGCCTGGTGCTTTTGCGAGGTCGCCGAGGTGTCGTTCCACGGACTGCCGTTCCTGTTAAAGCCACTGAAACGCCGGCCCGTCCTGGTGCTGGGGATGCTGCTGGCCATCATTGCCTGCTTTGTCCTGCCGCGATTTGTATGGGTGCTGGAGGTGAAGGGCTGCGAGACGCTCCACGAGGAGGAGGTTCTGCGGGAGCTTGCGGAGCTTGGGGTCAAATTTGGGGCAGACGGGACGGAAATCGACTCGCAGAAGATCAAAATGCAGATGATGAACCGTCTGCCGAAGCTGTCCTGGCTGGCTGTCAACCGCAGCGGCGGAAAGCTCACGGTGCTGGTAACGGAGCGTTTTACCGAGCCGGAGGAAAACACCTCCGGCCCACAGAGCCTGGCGGCGGCAAAGGACGGCGTCATCACGGATTATATCATCCTCGAGGGGATGCGGCTGTGCAGCCGCGGCGACAGTGTGGAGGCGGGGCAGCTTCTCGTCTCCGGCTATGAGGACTACGGCCTTTATCTGCGGGCGGTGCGGGCAGACGGTGAGATCTATGCCCGCACCTGGACCGCCGGGACCCTGCTTTTGCCGAAAACGCAGTCGGAGAAAAGGTACACCGGGCAGGAATTCCGGCAGATATCTCTGGTCGTGGGAAGAAAAAGAATAAAAATCTGCGGAAACAGTGGAATTTCCTATGACAGTTGTGATAAAATGGTATCTGTAGAGAGATTGACCCTTGCAGGGTACGATTTCCCCGTTGCTCTGGAGGTTGCGGTCTACCGGGAATTTGAGACGGCAGATGTGCAGCGCACTGCCGAGGAAGCACGCACCGCTCTGGAGGAAGCCTGGCAGAGGAAGGTCTGCGCTTCCATGGTGGCCGGGACGGTTCTGCAGACGGAGGCATCTCTCTCCGAGACGGATTCCGTCTATATCTACAGGGCCACGAGTACCTGCGAGGAAATGATCGCCAGGGCCGTCCCCATTACGGAGCTTTACAAAGGAGAAAGCAATGAGCGAGAGGATCATTAACGCCGAGCGCATCGAACAGATCATCAATGTGTTCGGCTCTTTTGACGAGAATATCAAGCGGATCGAGCAGACCTACCATGTGAAGATCACCAACCGGGGCACGGAGCTGAAGGTCAGCGGCGATGGGGAAGCGGTGGATCAGGCAGCCCGTGCCATTGAAGGGCTGCTGACCCTGGCTGCCAAGGGAGAGCCCATCGACGAACAGAAGGTCCGCTATCTCATCGACCTGGTGTCCTCGGGCAATGACGACAAGATCGGCGAAATGGCCAAGGACGTGGTCTGCATCACCGCCAAGGGCAAGCCTATCAAGGCCAAGACCATCGGCCAGCAGCGCTATATGAAGGCGATTTTGAAAAACACCATCACCATCGGTGTCGGACCGGCAGGTACGGGCAAGACCTATCTGGCGGTGGCGGCTGCGGTGGCTGCCTTCCGGGAAAAGACCGTCAACCGCATCATTCTGACCCGCCCTGCGGTGGAGGCGGGAGAGCGTCTGGGCTTCCTGCCCGGCGATCTGCAGAACAAGGTCGATCCCTATCTTCGTCCGCTGTATGACGCGCTGTATGATATGCTGGGCGCGGAAACCTACCAGAAATATCTGGAACGGGGCAATATCGAGGTGGCGCCGCTGGCCTATATGCGCGGCAGGACCCTGGATGACAGCTTTATCATTCTCGACGAGGCCCAGAACACCACCCGGGAGCAGATGAAAATGTTCCTGACCCGTCTGGGCTTTGGCTCCAAGATCGTTATTACGGGAGACATTACCCAGATTGACCTGCCCAGCGACAAGACCAGCGGTCTGA
>CALZCW010000146.1 GCA_945635805.1 uncultured Clostridia bacterium | reverse complement strand
CTGGACTGTGACGCCTATACCGGCGGCTTTAATCTGCAGATTGCCTGGTCGACGGCCTACGCTGCGGCTGCCGCCGTTCAAGAAAACGCTTGCAATTCTGGGGAAGAAAGGGTATAATATAGCCGTTGTGCAATTTGAAACGTTATGAATCGGATTGCATTTCATTTCGTGCCGGAACAGGGAAGCGTATGATTTCCCTTGCAGATCATAATTCCGGTGCAAAGCAGGAGTTAGATATGGATCAGAAATGTTACAGCGTTGCCATTGACGGCCCTGCCGGTGCCGGAAAGAGCACCATGGCCCGCCGCGCCGCACAAGCGCTGAACTTTGTATATGTGGACACCGGCGCAATTTACCGCACGGTAGCCTATGCGGCCCTGTCCAGGGGCCTTTCACCGGAGGACGGAGATGCCGTCACCGCGCTGCTGCCGGAGCTCAGGGTTGAGCTATCCTGGCAGGAGGGCGTGCAGCATATGATCCTCAACGGCTGCGACGTGACGGCAGAGATACGGAAGCCCGAGGTCTCCGACGGCGCTTCCAAGGTCGCGGCGCTGCCCGTGGTGCGGGACTTCCTCATGGAGACCCAGCGGGACGCGGCCAGAACCCACAGCGTTATCATGGATGGCCGGGACATCGGCACCGTGGTACTGCCGGATGCGGATGTAAAGATCTTTCTCTCGGCCTCGCCGGAGGTTCGCGCAAAACGCCGCCTGCTGGAATTGCAGGCACAAAACCGTGCCGCAACCTTCGATGAGGTCCTGCGGGATATCAAGGAGCGCGACTACCGCGACTCCCATCGCAAGACAGCGCCCCTGCGCCAGGCTGATGACGCGGTCCTGCTGGATACCTCCGAGCTGAGCCTGCAGGAGAGCGTCGACGCTATTTTGAATCTTATCCGAAAGAAGACCGGCCTATGAAAATGTTTTCTCACCGTACTTACCGGATCCTCCGTGCCTTTTTGTGGGGCTTTATGCACCTGGGACATCCCGTTGTCCGCGTGTCAGGCAGAGAGAATATCCCCGACGGCCCTGTGATCTTCTGCTGTAACCACAGCTCCTTTTCCGACCCCATTTGGGTGATTGTCGGCGCAAATCTGGACAATCTGCCGCGCACCATGGCGAAGAAAGAGCTTTTGGAGCTGCCTGTTTTGGGTTGGCTCTATCGCAAGCTGGGCGCCTTCCCCGTCGACCGTGCAACCAACGACATTGGCGCCATCAAGACCGCCATGAAGACCGTGCGGGAGGGGGACAAGCTGGTGATCTTCCCCGAGGGGACCCGTATCCGCAAGGGAAAGAAGTCTGAGCCCCACAACGGCGCGATCCTGATTTCCACACGCAGCAATGTGCCAGTGCTTCCGGTCTATCTGACCAAGGAAAAGAAGCTGTTCCATCCCATCCGCCTGATCTTTGGTGCGCCCTATACGCCCGAAACGGCAGGCAGCAAGGCTACCCCGGAGGAATTGGAGCAGCTCTCGGCGGAATTGCTTCGTAAAATATACAGTCTGGGAGAAGAACAGTGAATATCCTTCTTGCAAAGACCGCCGGCTTCTGCTATGGCGTCAACCGCGCCGTGGATCTGGTGGAGGAGGCCATTGCCTCCGGGAAACCCACCGTGACCCTCGGCCCCATCGCCCACAACCGCCATCTGGTGGGACGCTTTGACGCCCAGGACGTTCGGGTCGTCACGACCCTCGACGAGATCCCGGCGGGAAGCACCGTGGTTATCCGCTCCCATGGAATTCCACGCAGAATCTATGAGGCTCTGCAAAATATGGATGTGGAGGTCATCGACGCCACCTGTCCGTCTGTAAAGCGCATCCATGGCCTGGTTGCCAAAGCGGAGAAAGCCGGTCGACAGCCCATCATCATTGGCACGCCGACCCATCCCGAGGTGGAGGCCATTGCCGGCTGGTGTGAGCATCCGCTGGTATTTTCTGATGCGGAATCGCTGGAAAACTGGCTGAATTTGTCGCCGGAGCACCGCAATTTGCCCGTGACGGTGGTATCTCAGACGACAAGCACGCAATTTTTATGGAATTCCTGCAAGAAAATCATAAAAAAAGTGTGTACAAATCACGAAATCTTTGATACAATATGCAGAGCAACTGAGAATCGGCAGGCCGAAGCGGCGAAATTGGCCGAATCCTGCCGGGCAATGATCGTTGTGGGCGACCGCAACAGCTCCAACACGGGCCGTCTGGCCCATATCTGCGCAGAGCATTGCGCCAACGTAGCGCTGGTGGACAGCGCCGATGAGTTGGACCCGGCGACATATCGTTGCTATGATACCATTGGCATCACAGCGGGTGCTTCGACACCTGCGTGGATTATAAAGGAGGTCTATCAGACTATGAGCGAAATGAACAATACTGTTGATGCTGTTGCAGAGGAGAGCTTTGAAGCAATGCTCGAAAACTCCATCAAGACTTTAAATACAGGAGATAAGGTTTTTGGCACCGTTACCGCAATCGGTTCCACCGAAGTCCAGATCGATCTGGGCACGAAACACGCCGGCTACATCCCGTATGACGAAGTCAGCGCAGACCCCAGCGTAAAACCCGAGGATGTCCTGAAGGTCGGCGACGAGATCGAAGTCTTTGTCGTCCGCGTCAACGATCAGGAAGGCACCGTCCAGCTCAGCCGTAAAAAGCTCGAGGGCATGAAGGTTTGGGACGATGTGGAGAAAGCCTGCGAGGAGAAAACTCCCGTGGAAGGCATCATCACCGAGGAGAACAAGGGCGGCGTCGTCGCCAATGTGAAGGGCGTCCGTGTGTTTATTCCCGCTTCTCAGACCGGCGTTGCAAAGGGCGGCGACCTGTCCGAGCTGAAGGGCCAGACTGTGAAGCTGCGGATCACCGAGTTCAACCGTGCCCGCCGCAGAGTTGTCGGCTCCATCCGTGACATCAACCGCGAAGCACGCAAGGCCGCCATCGAGAAGATCTGGAGCGAGATCGAAGTCGGCAAGAAGTATACCGGCACTGTCAAGTCCATGACCAGCTACGGCGCTTTCGTGGATATTGGCGGCGTGGACGGCATGGTCCATATCTCCGAGCTGTCCTGGGGCCGTATCAAGAGCCCGGAAGAAGTGGTCAAGGTCGGCGACACCATCGAGGTCTACGTTATCAAGTTTGACCCCGAGAAGCGCAAGATTTCCCTGGGCTACAAGACCCCGGAGATGAACCCCTGGAACCAGTTCTGCGCGAAGTACAACGTCGGCGATGTTGCCCATGTCAAGATCGTCAAGATCGTTGACTTCGGTGCCTTTGCCGAGATCCTGCCTGACGTGGACGGCCTGATCCACATCTCCCAGGTGGCTGACCACCGCGTGGACAAGGTTTCCGACGTCCTCACCGAGG
>CALZCW010000145.1 GCA_945635805.1 uncultured Clostridia bacterium | reverse complement strand
AGTCTCGCCACGCGGAAAGAGGACTGCTGCACGATTCTGGTGGTCGGTGAGGACAAGGCCAGCTACAGCACGGATACAATTCTTTTACTCCAAGTTGACCGCAGGACAGGGAAGCTGAATCTGATGAGCATTCCCCGGGACACCAAGGTCAACTCCACCTACACGCCCCATAAGATCAACGCGGCCTATGCCTGCAACGGCGGCGCTCAGGGGGACGCGGCCTCCGGCATGGATGCCCTGATGGACTATGTGGGAGAGTGCGTCGGCTTCCGGCCCGACGGCTACATTCTGGTGGATCTGGATGTCTTTATCAAGCTGGTCAACCTGTTCGGCGGCGTGGAATTCGATGTGCCGACGGATATGTACTACGACGATCCGGCTCAGGACCTGCATATCGCCCTGGACGCGGGGTTGCAGAAGCTCAACGGCGAGGAAGCCATGGGCCTGGTCCGCTTCCGCAGCGGCTATGCCGACGCAGACATCGGGCGCGTCCGTGTCCAGCGGGACTTTATCAAGGCCGCGCTGGATCAGTGGGCTACGCCATTGCAGGCCGTTAAGCTGCCGGCAGCCCTTGCGATCCTGACAAACGCCTGCGAGACGGATCTGTCCATTCCTGAGCTGTACTGGCTGGCGGAATCGGCCCTGGTCTGCGGCACTGAGGATATGTATATGACCACCATGCCCTTTTATTTCAGCGATATTTATGTGATCGTTGCCGCCGATGCCGATTACCTGGACCTGCTCAATAACAATTTTAACCCATATGAAACACCGATCACCTGGGAGGATCTGAACATTGCCTACTGAAGAATTTCTGCTGGACCGCACCCGGTATGAGGGCCGGCCCTCACAGCCCCGCAGTGCCGGGGAGGATAGCTGCTACGACCTGTTGGAGCGGCTGTCGATTCCGTTTTTCCGGGTCGACCACAGCCCGGCCGGGACCATTGCCCTCTGCCACGCGGCGGAGGCGGTTCTCGGAACGGACATCTGCAAGAATCTGTTTCTCTGCAACCGCCAAGGGACGGAATTCTACCTGTTGCTTCTGCGGGGGGACAAGTCTTTCAAGACCAAATACCTCTCCCGCCAATTAGGCGTCTCCCGCCTGTCCTTTGCCGACGGGGCGGACATGGAGCGCCTTTTGGGCGTCCAGCCAGGCAATGCCACGGTTCTGGGACTGAAAAACGACGTAGACAGGGTTGTCCGTTTGGTTATCGACCGCAGTGTGCTGGAGACGGAGCGCTTTGCCTGCCATCCCTGTGTCAACACCTCCACCGTCAGCTTTTTGACGGCAGATCTGATTGGGAAGCTGCTGCCTGCGCTGGGTCACACGCCCACCATGGTGGATCTGCCGGAGGAGGAAGAAGATGGATAAACGGCTGATCTTATCCCGGTATCCGCTGGCCCTTTCGGTGCCGGAGGGCTTTGAGCTGCAATACTTTGAACAGGGTGGGCCTGTATCCGAGGCGGAGATCATCATCGGTGAGCCGACCATGGAGGAGCTTGCCGGTGCCGAAGGTCTTCGCTGGGTACAGATGACCTGGGCCGGTGCAGACCGCTATGCCCACTTTCCGAAAAACGTCCGACTGACCACCGCTTCCGGTGCTTTCGGCGAGACCATTGCCGAACACGCATTGGGGCTGCTCTTTGCCCTGTGCCGCAGGCTGGGGGCCTACAGCCGGCAGAATAGCTGGCAGGACCTGGGCACGGAAAAGCAGGTCAGCGGGGGAACGGCCCTTATTTTCGGCTGCGGCGACATCGGCACCGCCATCGCCAAACGGCTGAAAGCCCTGGAGGTCCATACGATAGGCGTTTGCCGCAATGCAAGAACACCGAGGAAATATTTTGACGCTCTGACGACCTTAAACTGCGCGGCGGCTTTTCTGCCGGAAGTCGATTTCGTTCTGTGCGCGATGCCCCACAGCGCTGAGACCGCCGGTTATTTTGATATGGAGCGGCTCGCTCTTATGAAAGACGATGCAGTGTTCATCAACGTTGGGCGCGGCAGCCTGGTGGACACGGAATCCCTGACCACCCTTTTGGCAGAAGGTAAGTTTTTCGGTGTCGGCCTGGATGTGGTCGCGCCGGAGCCTCTGCCCCGGGACCATCCCCTTTGGCGGATGGACCGGGTGCTGCTGACGCCCCATGTGGCCGGTGTCAGCTTCGGCCATCTTCCGGCGACGGAGGAAAAGATCCGCCGCATCATCGAGGAAAACCTCCGCCGCTACGGGGCAGGGGAGCCTCTCATGAATCAGGTGGACATCCCGTGACGGTGGGAAGATTCGCGCCCAGTCCGTCGGGTCGGATGCACCTGGGCAACGTGTTTACCGCCCTGATGGCCTGGCTTTCCGTCCGCTCACAGGAGGGAAAAATGCTCCTGCGCATCGAGGACCTTGACCCGGATCGCAGCAAGGCGGAATACATAGATTTTCTGCGCCGGGATCTGGAATGGCTGGGCCTGGACTGGGACGAGGAAATGCCCCTGCAAAGCACGCGGAACGGCATCTATCAGACTTATTTTGACCGGCTCAACACCTATCCCTGCTACTGCTCTCGCAGTGAGCTTCACGCCGCCTCGGCGCCCCACGCCTCCGACGGCAAGTGGATCTACGCCGGAACCTGCCGGAACCTGACGCCGGAGGAACGCGCTGCAAAGGGAAGGACACCTGCCTGGCGCATCCGGGTACCGGAGGAAACCGTCCGCTTTACCGACGGCGTTTTCGGGGAATACGGCGAAAATCTGGCGACGGACTGCGGTGACTTCATTCTGCGCCGGTCTGACGGGGTCTTCGCGTATCAGCTTGCCGTGGTCTGTGATGACGCTCTCGGCGGCGTCACCGAGGTCGTGCGGGGCTGCGATCTGCTTTCCTCCACACCGCGCCAGCTTTGGCTCTACCGTCAGTTGGGCTTTTTCGCGCCGCGCTTTTTCCATGTGCCTCTATTGGTTGCTGCCGACGGCAAACGTCTGAGTAAGCGGGAACGGTCGTTGGACATGGCGCACCTGCGGCAGCGCTGCCGCCCGGAGGAAATCTTGGGCGAGTTGGCCTTTGCCGCCGGCATTACGGCAAAAAATGAGCCGGTTTCTGCACGGGAGCTGGTGCCGCTGTTCTCCTTTGACCGGCTGCCGAGGACAAATATACACTTAACGGCGGATTTTTGTGACTTTTTGTGAATTCCTGTTGCTTTTGCGCGAATTTATGTTATAATTCCTACGGACTTTGAAAAACGAAACAAGGAGTGGAAAAGATGTTCAAAATTGTTCGTAAAAAGGAACTGAACTCCTCTGTGACCCTGATGGAGATTGAAGCTCCCTTCGTCGCCAGAAAGGCAAAGGCCGGTCAGTTCATCATTTTCCGCATCGACGAGGAAGGTGAGCGCGTCCCCCT
>CALZCW010000144.1 GCA_945635805.1 uncultured Clostridia bacterium | reverse complement strand
ATTGAAATGAGTATTTTAATCGGTTTTTAGTATCAGAGGCAGCTCCCCAGCCCCAAGCCGTTACAGTGACGCCAGAAGCTCCCGCAACTCGTCCGGGGTAAACTGATACTTGGTATCGCAGAACTGACATTCGATGGTGATGGGCTTGCCCTCGTCAATCATCTCCTGTAGGTCCTTTTTCCCCACGGTGATCAGTGTGGAGGCCACTCGCTCACGGCTGCAGTAGCATTTGTAGCAGACCTCCGTTGTCTCCAGGAATTCCAGCTCAAAGTCCGCCATGACCCGGCGCAGGATGTCCTCCGGCGTCAGCCCATCGCTCAGCATGGGCGTAACCGCACCGGCCTTGGCGATGCCCTGCTCCAGCCTGGAAATGACCTCCTCCGGCGCTCCCGGCAAAAGCTGGATCAGATAGCCGCCGGCAACCTTGACGCTTTGGTCCGTATCCACCAGCACACCCAGCGCGCAGGCGGTTGGGGTCTGCTCGCTCTGGGCGAAGTAGGCCGTCACATCATCGGCAATTTCACCGGAGACCAGTGCCACGCTGCCGATATAGGGCTCCTTCATCTGCAGATCGCGGATGACCGTCAGCATACCGTCGGTGCCCACTGCCGCGCCAACGTCCAGCTTTCCCGCGTATTTTTCCAGCAGGGTGATGGAGGGATTGTGCACATAGCCGCGGACGTTTCCCACGGCGTCGGAGGTGGCCAGAATCGTCCCGAGAGGGCCATTGCCCTTGACCTGCAGGGTCAGAGCGCCGTTTTCCACCTTTTGCAGATTGCCCATCATAGAGGCCGCCGTCAGGACCCGTCCCAGGGCCGCCGTCGCTGTGGGCGTTGTTTTATGGATATTCCGCGCGCGCTCCACCAGGTTTGTGGAGGCGATCGCCATGGCCTTGACGAAGCCGTCGGCGGTCATGGCGCGAACAATATAGTCTTTCATGATTTCTTCTCCTCTTTGTAGGCCGCGAAATAGATCCGCTGCTCCCCTTCTGCGGGTGCGGACAGGCGGCAGTCGCCAAACTGCTCCACCCGGGAAAAGCCCGCCTCCTCCAGCCAGCGGCAGAGGGTCTGCGGCTCATAGGCGTATTCGCAGTGCTGCTCAAAGCTGCGCTGCCAGAGTTTTCCCGCCCTGCGGAACAAGTCGATGCCGTAATAGCAGCGGTTTTCCTCCCGGTCAAACTCCGCCCGCCAGACGCAATAGCTGTCCTCGTTCTCGTCGAGAAAGACCTGTCCATCCAGAGCGCGCAGCTTTGCCGGCGTGTTGATGTCAAACAGAAAAACACCGCCCGGGGCCAGATTCTCAAAAACCCGCGTCAGGGTTTTCCGGCAGTCGGCAGGCTCGTCCAGATAATTCAGGCTGTCCAGCAGACAAACCACCGCGTCCACCGGCTGGGGCAGACGCAGGTTCTGCATCTTCTGGCGGACAAAAAACGGCGGATGCTCCATTGCCATAGCCTTTTGGGCCGCGACGGTGAGCATTTCCTCGGAAATATCCGCACCGATGACCTGATATCCCCGCTGGGCAAGCAGCAAAGACATGGAGCCGGTACCACAGGCCAGATCGAGCACCGTTGCCGGCGTTTTGCCCGATCTGCGTAATATCGCCTCCAAAAAGTCCAGGATTGCTTCATAGGGCACGTCTGTCGTCAAGCCGTCATAGGCGCCTGCCAGGGTCGTATAGGCGCTCATGCGTCCTCTTCCATACGCTGAAAGACCATCTCATAGGCGCCCTCGCCGTTGACCAGACTGCGGTTGACGCGGCTGATCGTGGCGGAGCTGGCCTTGGTCTTGGCCAGAATATCATTATAGATCATTCCGGAGTGGAGCATTTTGGCCACGTCATAGCGCTGCTCGATAGCATTCAGCTCCGACTGGGTGCAAAGATCCAGGAAGAACCGATGGAATTCCTCCGGCGTTTTCAGGGTCAGCATGGCACGGTAAAGTTCGGAATTCGGATCCGAACGTTTCGTACGGTTGTTCATTGTCGCGCCTCCGTTAAAACTTTATTTCGTAAAAGAATTATAACACTTTCTTTCGTGAAAGTAAAGAGCAAAAAAGCAATTCCAGTCGTTTTGAAAATAATTTCTTTCTGCAGGCAGAAGCGCAGCACAAACCGGCCTTTCCGGCGGCGCAGCAGGGACGAAACACGGGCTGCCGTGAAAGAAAGCACAGCAGCCCGTTATCCATAGGGATCTTATTTGTTGAAGATCTTGAAGATCTCGTCGATGTCGTCGATTCCGGCGGCGGGGTCGGTGGGGATAGGTTCGGAGGTTCTGGCCGCACCGGCTGAGGAGTAGATGCCCTTGGTCTCGGGCTTTTTCTTCTCGTCAAAGCCGGTAGCGATGACGGTTACGCGCATTTCGTCCTCAAATTCCTCGGAGAAGGTCGCGCCGAAGATGATGTTGGCTTCGGGGTTGGCAGCTTCCATGACGATGTTGGCCGCCGTCTCCACGTCGTCCAGTCCCAGATCAGCAGAACCGGTCACGTTGATCAGGACACCCGTTGCGCCGTTGATGGAGGTCTCCAGCAGGGGGCTTGCCACTGCCGCCATAGCAGCCTGTTCGGCCTTTTCACGGCCGGAGGCGGTGCCGACACCCATATGGGCACGGCCGGCATTCTTCATGATGGAGGAAACGTCGGCAAAGTCCAGATTGATGATGACACGGTCGGAGTAGCCCACCAGTTCGGAGATGGAGCTGACGGCCTGCTTCAGAACATCGTCGGCAATACCAAACGCGTTGGCAAAGGTGATCTTCTGGTCGGTGACGTACTTCAGACGGTCGTTGGGGATGATAATCAGGGAGTCGACCTTGTCGCTGAGAGCGGCAATACCGGCCTCAGCCTGCTTCATACGGTTAGCACCTTCAAATTTGAAGGGCTTGGTGACAACGCCGACGGTGAGGATGCCGGCCTCATGGGCCAGATCCGCAATGATGGGGGCCGCGCCGGTGCCGGTGCCGCCGCCCATACCGGCGGTAATGAAGACCATGTCGGTACCCTCCAGAGCCTTGGAGATGGCGGCTCTGCTCTCCTCGGCGGATTTCTTGCCGATCTCGGGCTTGGAGCCGGCACCCATGCCGCCGGTCAGCTTCTCGCCGATCTGCAGCTTGTTTTCACACTTGGACTTATTCAGATCCTGCCGGTCCGTATTGATGACGATGTAATCCACACCGCTGATTTTGCTATTGATCATGCTGTTGACAACATTATTGCCTGCGCCGCCAACGCCGATGACTTTAATATTTACAACCTTTTCTGCGTAAATTTCGGACATTGTAAATCTCCTCCTATGTATACTGAAGAATCTGGGGATATGATATGCAGATTTATACTTTTTTATTTTACCTTGATTTTTCTCTGAGGTCAATAGAATTTCTCATTTTTCCCAAAAA
>CALZCW010000143.1 GCA_945635805.1 uncultured Clostridia bacterium | reverse complement strand
TGCGACCTCCGGGTTATGAGCCCGACGAGCTACCAACTGCTCTACTCCGCGATATGCATTTCTCCTGAACGCCTATATAGGATAACATACAAGGAGTGGAATGTCAAGAAAAATTTTTCGACGGAGTTTGATGTTTTATAAAAGAGTACAATAATACTCACGCCGGCGGCGTATAACGTTTATTTTTGCGTCGGTTGGCTGCGGAGACCGGCGTTTCCTGCCGTGTATCATTGCAATGCTGAAAATTTGTCCATCTTACGGACACCGGTGTACGGCTGTTGAGAAAGATTCCATCAAGTATCAAAATCAGCATTACGACACCTGGCGCAGCAGGTCGCGGCGCAGGCGCTGCATGATGCGCTTTTCCAGGCGGGAGATGTAGGACTGGGAGATGCCCATCATATCCGCCACCTCTTTCTGGGTCTTTTCCTGCATCCCCGACAGGCCGAAGCGCATGGAGACGATATAGCGGTCGCGTTCCGGCAGACGGGCCAGCGCCTCCCGCAGGAGCTGGTGCTCCACGTCCTCCTCCAGGGGCCGCATGACTGTATCGCCCTCCGTGCCCAGAATATCCGACAGCAGCAGCTCGTTGCCGTCCCAGTCGGTGTTGATGGGTTCATCCAGGGAGACCTCCGCCTTTTGAGAGGAGATCTTCCGGATGTGCATCAGAATCTCGTTCTCGATGCACCGGGAGGCATAGGTGGCCAGCTTGATATTCCGGTCGACGCGGAAGGTGCTGATGGCCTTGATGAGGCCGATGGTGCCGATGGAGATCAGGTCCTCGATATTGACGCCGGTATTCTCAAAACGCCGCGCGATATAGACCACCAGGCGCAGGTTACGCTCGATAAGGCGCTGCTTGGCAGGCTCGTCGCCCTGGGCAATCTTCTGCAGCAGCTCCTGCTCCTCGGCGGCGGACAGAGGCGCCGGCAGAATGTCGCTGCCGCCGATGTAGAGGATCTCCGAAGGCTGCTGAAGCAGCGATTTCAAAAACTGGGCAAGGGTCTTAAGCATAAGAATTTCCTCCTGTCAGTGCATCGTAGGCGCCCCCTGCCGAGACCGGGGTGGGGGAGAGGGCGACGAGGCCGGTTTTGGTGTGACCGTTTATGGTGATCTTGCAGGGAAGGGCCAGCAGAAGTCCCGATGCAACGCCGACGGCGCGGAAAGGGATGAGGCGCGGCGACAGGTGCTTCAGCCGCAAAGCCAGAGCGGCGGAGGCGGCAAGATCCTCCTGCCGCAGGGAAACACCGTCCAGTAGCGGCACCGCAGAACGCCAGTAGACTGTCAGGACGCTTTCGCCGGTAATGGGGTCGCGCAGGGTGTTCCCGGTGTCCCGCAGGGCGCTCAGACGGACGCTGTTTTTCCCCAGGCTGACAGTGACGGGAACGACGGAGTCGGCGCTGAAGGTCAGCTTAGGAAGCAGCAGCCTGCAGGCAAGGCCCACGGCAGCGGCGGTCAGCAGCAGGGTGAAAAAGCTGACGGGGAAAAACAGGGCGTCGCCGCGGTAGTGGAGGCGTCCGTTTTGCAGAAACTGCACGCCGTAGACCGCGCCGCATAGGACCAGCGCCACTGTGCCGAACACCGCACCGAGCCGCAGGGTGGAGCGTTTGCAGCCAAAGGCCGACAGTACCATGGCAGCCGCGCAGAGAAGCTTCCAGAGAAATCCCGTCAGCCAGCCGCAATGGGGCAGATAGACCGCCACGGCGTAAAGGGCTCCGATCAGCGCGCCCAGCAGGAGGCGTCCTCTCCGCAGCGACGCACCGCCCAGGGTCGCCGCTGCCCGCAGAAGCAGGTAATTGACGGCCAGATTCAGCACAAACACGGCGTCGATGTAGACGGTCATTTTTCCACCTCCCGGCAGGACAGCCTCCCCGAACGGTAGGAACGGTTCGGGCTGTGATCCCTGTCCGGCGGCTGCCTGTGGGACAAAGTATACGTCCGGGGGCGCAAAAAACAGGTCGCAATCCACTGTCGGGATCGCGGCCTGTTTTTCGTATAACTCGGGGGAAAACCCGTCCGTTCCGAGCGGGAATCTCATTTCCCGTCCGTGTTTTTTGCGGGAACGGCGCTGCCGCCGTCGAACGATTCTTCTCCCCGCTGTATGGTCTTGAGGTTTTTCTCCGCCTTGCTTCTCGGCAGCCAGACCTCGTGGCCGCACCCCTGGCAGCGGAGCTTGAAATCCGCTCCTGTGCGCAGGACCAGCCAGGCACGGCTGCCGCAGGGATGCTGCTTTTTCATCACCAGAATATCATGCAGACGGATGTCCATTACTTCTTGATCTCCTCCCAATAGCGTTTTGCCGCCTGTTCCACCTTGTTGTCGCCGTATTCGTAATAATGGGCGTCCTTGATGAGGTCCGGCAGGTACTGCTGCCTGACCCAGTGGTGGGGGTAGCTGTGGGGGTAGCGGTAGCCCTGCTCCCGCTCCTGCCCGGCGGAATCGGCGTGGACGTTCTGCAGCTCACGGGGGAAGACGCCCAGCTTTCCCTTGCGCACGTCCGCCAGGGCGGCGTCGATGGCCACGCAGCCGGAGTTGGACTTGGGCGCGGTGGCAAGGAAGATCACCGCGTCGGCCAGAGGGAGCCTTGCCTCTGGCATCCCGAGCTGCAGGGCGGAATCCACGCAGGCTTTGACAATGGGGATGGCCATGGGGTAGGCCAGACCGATGTCCTCGCAGGCGGAGCACAGGATCCGGCGGCAGCACGACGGCAGGTCGCCCACCTCCAAAAACCGCGCCAGATAGTGGATGGCGGCGTCGGGATCCGAGCCGCGGATGGACTTCATCAGGGCCGAGAGACAGTCGTACTGGTTGTCGCCGCCCCGGTCATAGCGCATGGCCGAGCGCTGGGTCACGGCCTTTGCATCCTCCAGAGTCAGGGCCAGCTCCGTGTCTCCGGGACGGGCTGCCACGAAGAGCGCCTCCACGGCGTTGATGGCCTTGCGGATATCGCCGCCGCAGCAGGAGGCAATGTGCTCCAGCGCACCCTCCTCCGATGTGACCTGCAGGCCGGTCTTGTCCGTCATATAGTCCACGGCGCGGCAGACGGCCTTCAGCGCCGCCTCCGGACCGATGGGCTTGAACTCAAAGACGGTGCAGCGGCTTAAGATGGCGTTGAACACATAAAAATACGGATTTTCCGTGGTGGAGGCGATGAGGGTGATCTTGCCGTTTTCGATGTGCTCCAGCAGGCTTTGCTGCTGCTTTTTGTTGAAGGACTGGATCTCGTCGAGATAGAGCAGGACGCCGTTGGGCGCCATGAGGGTGTCCAGTTGGGAGACGATGTCCTTGATGTCCGCCGTGGAGGCGGTGGTGGCGTTGAGCTTGTAGAGGGTGCGCTTGGTGGCGTCGGCGATGATGTTGGCGACGGTGGTCTTTCCCGTGCCGCTGGGGCC
>CALZCW010000142.1 GCA_945635805.1 uncultured Clostridia bacterium | reverse complement strand
CCCACATAGGTGTCAAAGCCGTCGGGCATTGCCATAATGTCGTCATAGATCTCCGCGCGCTTTGCTGCCGCGACAACCTCCTCCATGGTGGCGTCGGGCTTGCCGTAGCGGATGTTGTTGCCGATGGTGTCGGCAAAGAGGAAGACCTCCTGCTGGACCACGCCGATGGCGTGATGCAGGGATTCCTGGGTCACCTGCCGCACGTCCAGCCCGTCAACGCGGATGCTGCCGCCGGCAACGTCATAGAAGCGCGGGACCAGTCGGCAGAGGGTGCTTTTTCCGCCGCCGGAGGGACCGACGACCGCCACCGTTTCGCCGGGCTTGACGTGGAGACTCACATCCTCCAGCACATCCAGATCCTCGTCATAGGCAAAGGAGACGTGCTCCACCGAGATCTCGCCCCGGACATTTTGCAGCTCCACCGCGTCGGGGGCGTCCTGCAGGTCAGGCTCGGTGCGCATGAGGTCCGCAAAGCGGCTCAGGCCCGCAAAGCCGTTGGCAAACATCTCAGCGAAATTCACCAGCTTCCGCACGGGACTGGTAAAGGTGGAAATATAGAGGGTGAAGGTCAGCAGGTCCACCATTTCGATGCTGTTGTCGATGGTCAGCGCGCCGCCGACGGCAATGACCGCCACCGACAGAATGGACATGAAGAATTCAAGAGAACCGGAAAAAATACCCATTTCCTTGTGGAATTCCCGCTTGGAGGTCTTAAAACGCTCGTTGGCGTTGTGGAATTTCCCAAATTCCACTTCCTCGTTGGCAAAGGCCTTGGCCGTGCGGATGCCGGAAAGGGAGGACTCGATCTCCGCGTTGATGGCGGCGGTGCGGCTCTTGACCTGCTTGGAAACGGCGCTCATTTTCCGGCGGCGGAGGATGACCACCGCCAGCAAAATGGGCAGGATGATGCAGACCACCAGGGCCAGCCGCCATTCGATGGTAAACATGACCACCAGCGCGCCGACGATGGTCAGCACGGAGATGACCAGGTCCTCCGGGCCGTGATGGGCAAGCTCGGTGATCTCAAACAGGTCGCTGGTCAGGCGGCTCATGAGCTGTCCCGTTCGGTTGCGGTCATAGAAGCCGTAGCCCAGACGCTGCATATGGCGGAACAGGTCCTGCCGGATGTCCGCCTCCACGCGGATGCCGAAGGTGTGGCCCCAGTAGCAAATGACATAATATAAAAGGGCGCGGATCAGGTAGGCCGCCGCCATGGTGCCCATGACGACGAAGAAGATCAGATAACTGCCCTCCGGCAGCAGGGTGTTGATGGACCAGCGGGAGACCAGGGGGAAGGCCAGATCCACCGCCGCGACCAGCAGAGCGCAGCACATATCCATGGCGAAGAGCCTGCGGTGGGGCTTGAAATAGCTGAGGAAAATACGGAATAAGCCGTGGGTCTGATAATACTTTGTGTCTTTCATGGTGCTTCCTTTACAATGTTGTGGATCCACACGCCGCGGCGGATCATGATGAGGCCGATGATGCACTTGACGATGTCCACCAACTGGCAGATGAGGAACAGGGGGACAATGGGCACCCGGGCTACATAGGTCAGGAACAGGGCCAGGGGAACGGTAAACGCGCAGACGAAAAAGCTGTCAAAGAGGAAGGTCACAAAGGTCTTTCCGCCGGAACGGAGGGTGAAGTAGCAGGCGTTTGCCAGACTGTTGATGGGCATACACAGGGCGACAATGCGGATGAACTGAGCAGCCAGTTCCCGGACATTCTGAGAGGTGTTGTAGATTCTCGGGAACAGGGGTGCAATCAGAGCCATGGCGCCGCCGATAAAGAAGCAGATAAACACGGAAAAGAAGATCAGCTTCCGGTCCGTATCCGCTGCCTCCTTGAGCCTGCCGCTGCCTAGAAGCTGACCGACGATGATGCCAATGGCGTTGCCCATGGCCAGAAAGGCCACGTTGAACACGTTGGCGATGGTGTTGGAGATGTTGGTGGCGGAGACCACGTCGTAGCCGTGGAGGGAATAGCACTGGCTCAGCAGCGCCATACCCGCCGCCCACAGGGTCTCGTTGAGCATCAGGGGGATGGTCTTCTTGGTGATGCTCCAGGCCAGCTTCCCCGGAATACGCAGAGAGCGGTAGGCACCGACGATAAAGGGGCATTTTTCCTTGTGGCGGTGGGTCCAGAGCATGACCAGGGCCAGCTCCACAAAGCGTGCAATGACGGTGGCTGCGGCAGCGCCGGTGCTTCCCAGCTTCGGAAAGCCCAGATAGCCGAAGATCAGCAGAGAGTTGAAGCCCAGATTGACCAGCACGGATATAATACCCGCCGCCATGGGCGCTACGGTCTGGCCGTTTTCCCGCAAAGTGCTGGCATAGCACTGCGACAGCGTAAAGGGCACCAGGCCGATGAGCATGATGTGCAGGTATTCCTTGGCGTAGCCCAGACTGGCGGCGATCTCCTCGGCAGTGCCCTCGCCCTTGAGATAGAGCATGATGAGCTTCTCATCCAGCAGCAAAAACACCGCGATGCCCGCTGCGGTCAGGGCTGAGCAGAGCAGGAGCTTGTAGCGGAACGCGTAGCGCACGCCCCGGTGGTCGCCGCTGCCGAAAAACTGGGCGCCGAAGATGCCCGCGCCGGAGACCGCGCCGAAGATGCACAGGTTGAAGACGAACAGCAGCGTGTTGGCGATGGAGACGCCGGTCATCTGCTCCGTGCCGACCCGCCCGACCATAATATTGTCCAGCATACTCACAAACTGCGTGATGCCGTTCTGGATCATGATGGGGACGGCGATGGCCAGGGCCATTTTATAGAAAGCCCGGTCGCCGACAAATTTTCTCCGTAAGCTTGAAATCATAGTATCCTCCGAGTGACAGCCGTCTGAATATTATATCAGGATTCCCGGACCTTTGCAACCACCAGTTTCTCCTGATGCTCGGCAGCCGCGCCGTATTTCCATCCCGGCGAAAAAACACACCGCAGAACGGCTGCCGCCTTCTACGGTGTGTATCTGTTATTTCACCGAACCATGCGCCCGTTCCGGGAACTCCGCCACCGTAAGGCTCTGTCTTGAAATGCGTTCAAAGAGAGCCTAAACCGCGCCGAAGCCGAACAGCCGCGACGCATTACTATAAAGTATATTCTCCTCGTCCCGCTGCGGCAGGTGCAGGGCAAGAAACCGCTCCAGCTCCTGCGCGGGCTCCCACATGGGATAATCCGTGCCGAACAGCACGCGCTCCGCGCCGAAAGCAGAGATCAGCTCCTTTGCGTGTGTATCATCCATGGCAAAAAAGGACGACGAGCAATCGACCCAGAGGTTTTCAAACCGCCCGGCAAGCTGCCTTACCGCCTCGTCCCAGACCGAATATCCGCCCAAATGGGCGGCAATGACCGTGAGCTTCGGGAAACGGCGCAAAAGGGGCAAAAGCTG
>CALZCW010000141.1 GCA_945635805.1 uncultured Clostridia bacterium | reverse complement strand
CTTCTTCTCAACACGGTGGGCGGTGATATCGAGGCGGGGCTGGCAATCTCAGAGCTGATCGCCGGAATGAAGAAGCCCACTGTCTCTCTGGTGCTGGGCGGCGGGCACTCCATCGGCATCCCGCTGGCGGTGTCGGCGAAACGAAGCATGATCGCACCGACAGCAAGCATGATGATCCACCCGGTGCGCATGAGCGGCGTGGTGGTGGGTGCGCCTGCCACATATCACTATTTTCAGCGCATCCAGGAGCAGATCACGGACTTTGTCACCGCCAATTCCAAAATCAGCCGGGAAAAATTCTCCGAGTATATGATGGCCACGGGGCAGATCGCCACCGACGTGGGCACCATCGTCTACGGCAGGGAAGCGGTACAGAGCGGCCTCATTGACCGCCTGGGCAGTTTGCACGACGCGCTGGACGCGCTGCACCGTATGATCGCGGCAAAAAAGAAGAATGCCAACAGAAATTCAGAAAAAGGATAGAAATTCCCATTTTTATATGATATAATTACTAATATGCCAATTGTAACTTGAAAGAAAGCAGGTGCCTGTGTAGGCACATCAATAATATTTTAATCGCCATTTCGCTCACTTCTGCGCGGTAACCGCGAAATATGGCTGTTTATTGCCCCCACATCATCCGCTGCATCATTCAAGTTTTATTGGGGGAGCAATCATTGGTTAACTGCAAAGACAAAGGAGAAAGCAGCTTGAAGATCTGGGAAGCCATCCTTTACGGAATTTTCGGCGGCGCAACGACCTTGTTGCCGGTTTCCTTTTCCGGCCACTATGCGCTGCTGCGCGGCGCCTTTAATTTATCGTCCCTGACGGAGGGCGGCGGCTACTATGTCCGCTTCGCCATCTGTCTGGGCGTTATCCTTGCCATCATTCTCGCTTTTCCGGGAGAATCCCGTACCCTTGGCGTGGAAACGCTAAAGCTGACCGGCCTGAAAAAGCGCAAGCGGAGAGAGCGGATCAACCGTTCCCGTGTCCGCAGCATTGCTCTGGGCTTTTTCGCCCTGCTGCCCATGGGCCTTTCGCTGATTTTTGCTGTCATGGCGGCGGAACCCGGCGGCCTGCTCTATGTGGCCCTGTTTTTCATTCTGAACGGTCTGATCCTCTTTCTCTGCTTTCGCAGCGGAGAGGGCCGAAAAAACGAATCCGGCGTGCTTTTGTCGGACATGGTATTCATCGGCCTTGCTCGGGTACTGGCCATACTTCCGGGCTTTTCCTCCGTCGGCCTTTCTCTGTCTGTCGGCCGGGTGCGGGGTCTGAGTAACCATTACAATGTCCGGGTGACCTATCTTCTGACCCTGGCCTTTGAAGTTGTGTCCCTCTTTTATCATCTGGTCCGGGCAATCCTGTACGGGAGCTTTACCTTCTCCCTGCTGCTGCCCATGCTGCTGGCCATGCTGTTTGCCACCGTGGCGGGCTATCTGGCCATTCAGTATTTCCGCTATCTTCTCCAGCGGAAAAAGTGGAACCTGTTCGCTTATTATTGTTGGGAAGCCGCTGCCATTGTGCTGGTGCTGGCACTGATCAATTCATAAGGGAGTAAGCTCATGGCTATGAAATCTACTAAACCGAAAAAAACCTCGCAGTCGGAAAAGCAGGTCTCTGCGCGGAAGAAGGAATCGCAGAACCGGCGGGAACTGGGTGGCATCCTGTGTATCCTGCTGGCCCTGTTTGCCATTCTCTGCTGCTTTAACACCGATGCCTTTTTGCTCCAGCCCGTTGCAAAATTTATTGGCGGTCTTCTCGGGCAGATGGGCCGCTATCTGCTGCCCTTTGTCCTGGTCTATACCGCTGTCGCACTGTTTCGCGGAGAAAAGCACCCCATCAAGCTGCGGGTCTTCTGCACGGCAACACTGCTGCTGACAATCCCGGCCATCGTACATATTTTCCGGGAGCTGCTCACGGGGACGGACGCCGCTCTGTCAATTTCAGAACTCTATAAGGGCGGCCAGGATTGGACTACCGGCGGACTGCTGCCCGGTCTGCTGGCTGAACTTTTTGAGGCCGCCATCACCAAGATCGGCGGTATCCTTGTCCTGCTCATCCTCATTGCCCTGCAGGTGTTGGGCTGTATGCGCATCACGCTGAACGCGCTGATCAGCGCCATCAAAAACCGTCCCCGGATGCCGAAGGACAAGGAAAAAGAAGAACAGCCCGAGGTGGAGCCTGCCGAACGGCTGGTCAACCGTGTGCAGAACAAGCGCATTGAGCGCTATGAAAAAAAGCATCCTATCACGGAATATGACCTGCCCGTGGACGATCCTCCCATGGCCAAGCAGGAGGAAAAGCCCAAGCACCGCAAGACCAAGCCGGCAGCAGAACCCGAGAAGCCCATGCCGGTCATCGACGCCGAGGAGCGCCAGGTCACCATCGACGAGATTGAGCTTCACGACCCGGAGGCACCGGTCAGACCCGTCGAGGCGGAGGTCGATCCGGTCTCCGGTATGCCAGAATTGAAGCCGGAGACGCAGAAGCTCAAGCGGGGAGAGGCGGCTGCCGAGGCAGCGGAGATTTCCCAGGAAATCGAAAAGCAAGCCGAGGAGACTGTTCCGGAATATGTTTTCCCGCCCATTTCGCTGCTGACCATGCGCCGGCAGGGCATGGTAGATGCAACAGGGGAGATGCGGGAAAACTCCGAGCGCCTTGCCGATACGCTGAAGAGCTTCGGCATTGAGCCTCACATCGTCAACGTGATCCGTGGTCCGTCGGTCACCCGCTATGAGCTGGAGCTGGACCGGGGTGTCAAGCTTTCAAAGATCACCAATCTGGCCGACGACATTGCCCTTTCTCTGGGCGCCACGGGCGTTCGTATCTCCGCGATCCCGGACAAGGTCTCCGTGGTCGGCATCGAGGTGCCCAACAAGGCCGTCAATACCGTCTTTGCCCGCGAGGTCATCGACTCGCCGGAATTCCGCAACAGCAAATCCAAGCTCTCCTTTGCCGTCGGCAAGGACATCAGCGGCAACTGCATTGTCGGCGACATTTCCCGGCTGCCTCATATGCTCATTGCCGGTACCACCGGTTCGGGCAAATCCGTGTGCATGAACACGCTGATCCTGTCCCTGCTCTACAAGGCCAAGCCCGATGAGGTCAAGCTCATCATGGTGGACCCGAAAATGGTGGAGCTGGGTGTCTATAATGGGATTCCCCATCTTCTGATCCCCGTGGTCACCGATCCGAAAAAGGCTGCTGGCGCTTTGCAGTGGACCGTCACGGAGATGATGCGCCGCTATCGCCTCATGTCCGAGGAGGGCGTCCGCGATCTGGAGTCCTACAACAAGGCCATCTATAACGACCCGGATCAGCAGAAGCTGCCGCAGGTCGTCGTGGTTATCGACGAGCTGGCAGATCTGATGCTGGTGGCGGCCAAGGAAGTGGAGGAATCCATCTGCCGTATCGCCCAAATGGGCCGCGCCTCC
>CALZCW010000140.1 GCA_945635805.1 uncultured Clostridia bacterium | reverse complement strand
AATTCGTCGATGCCCAGGGTCTCACCCCGGACGTTGGGGGAGAGGCCGCAGTCCGTCAGAAGCTGTGAAAGCGCGGCCTTGTCCCGGTCACCGAAAGCGGCTGCCAGGGCATTGAGCAGGGTCTTGCGCCGCATGGCAAAGGCGGCCCGGACGGTGCGGAAGAACAGCCCCTCGTCGTCGATGGGCGCCGGCGGCTCGGTGCGGATGTCCAGCCGAACCACGGCGCTGGTGACCTTCGGACGGGGCATAAAGCAATCGGCCGGCACGTCAAAGAGCAGCGAAGGTACAGCGTAATACTGGCACAGCACGGAAAAGGCCGAATAATCGGAGGTGCCGGGTCTGGCGCAGATGCGCTGGGCCACCTCCTTCTGCACCATGACGGTGACGGCGGAAAAGCATTGGCTCTCCAGGAGCTTTGTCAGGACGGGGGAGGTGATATAATAGGGCAGGTTGGCGCAGGCCACAGGCCGCAGACCTGGCAGGGCTTCCCGCACCAGAGCGGGCAGATCGGTCTTCAAAGCGTCGCAGAAGCGCAGCTCCAGATTGTCAAACTCTCCCACGGTGCGCTCCAAAACCGGCTGCAGGGTGGTGTCCACCTCCAGAGCGACCACCTTTCCCGCCCGCAGGCACAGCTCCTGAGTCAGAGGGCCGAAGCCCGGTCCGATCTCCACCGCGCCGCAGGTGCCGTCGATGCCGGATTCCTCCGCAATGCGGCGGGGCACCCACCGCTGGGTCAGAAAATTCTGTCCCTTGGACTTGGAAAAGTGAAAACCAAATTCCGCCAACAGGGACTTCATCACCTGAACATTGCAGACATCCAGCATAAAAAACCACCTCTTTTCAGCCATTTTAGCAGAAAAGAGGCGGTTTTTCAATAGGGTCGGGCGGTACGCCCTGACTTTAATTCAAAATGTAGGCGGTGCAGGCGCGCACGCCGAAATCCCAGCACTCGTCGAAGGTGTCGAAATACAGGTCGATCTTGTAGCCCTTGATGAGGCCGCCGGTATCCTCAGCGGTGCAGTAGCCGTAGATGTATTCGCCGTCGTTGGATACGATGTACATTTTCGTGCCCAGCGGGATGTACGCCGGGTCTACCGCCACGGCTCCCACGCGGGCGACGGTGCCGGTGGCTGTGGTGCCCGTCTGTCCGTTGCAGGAATAGGCGGTGCAGGTGACGCTGAGAACGTCGGAGTAGGTGTAAGAGGTGCCGGAGACGGTGGTGATGGTGCCCTCGCTGATGGCGTGTTCCTCGGCGCCGGTTCCGTTCTCCGTTTCCAGGACCCGGTGGTCAGGCTCGTCGGGCTGGTCGGCAATGGCGCGTTCCGGACCGCGGACCACCAGGCGGGTGACCGGTTCGGTGACGGTGGTCTTATCCAGAACCGTGTGGGAGACGCGTTGACCATTCTCGTAGACCACCTGGGTGGTGTAGTGGATCATACCTTCCACACCCTCGATGAGGACGATCTCCTCACCCGGATTCAGCTCCGGATCTTCATAATACTTGGTCTCAAAGGGAACGGTCTTGTCATACTCGATGAGGGAAAGCTCCTTGTGGACGATCTCGACGGTCATGCCGTCGTAGGTGGGGGTGTCCTCCTCGCAGGAGAGGATGTCGCCGGTGCCGGGGACGATGCCCATCCTGTTCAGGAGGGATTTTACCGTCTCACCGTAGGTGCCGATGACGTGGGGCTCTCCCCAATAGATGACTGTGACCATCTGCATCCGCTGGATGTCGATGCGGCCGATGCCGTCGTTATAAGATGTGGTGTAGGTATCCTCCTCGCTCAGCTCAATGCCCGCCTCATCCAGCACCACATCAGGGTCCGTGCTGTAAGACTTGTGAACAGTCATGAAATCACCATCGGTGATGACAAAGCTGTTCTGTGCGAAAACAGTCAGGGACAGCAGGCTGACGATGACAGCCGCCATCAGGGCCACGGCGATGATCCGGTGGGGAATCTTTCTGCGGGATCTGAACTGTTCCGTTGTTCTGCGCATCAGAGTTATCCTCCTTTCCAAAGTGTTTGGTTTCAAGGCGTGAAACTATTGTTACTCTATTGTAACTGCGAGATAATTATAACATTTTTTTCGAATTTGTCAAGTATTTTTCGGAATTTATGGAATAATACGAACTTTTTTATCAATTATGTAAACGCGCATAATGGACTATATGGACGGTTTTTTGGATTCTGACCCCAATATCTTGTGGAAAAGTTACAAATCGGTTAACATAATAATGATTAAAAAGAAACCATTTGACAACCACATAAAAAAGTGGTATATTGAGGTCGAAAATGGCGAAGACGAAGAACTTCGGCAAGCTCAGCCGGACAGAGAGGGAGCGGTCGGTGCAAGCTCCTGCGGCAGCCTGCCGGATACCGCTTCCGAGCCGCTCTCCTGAACCGCGAGTCATGTTACGATGGCTTTTGCCCGGAATGACGCGTCCAGTAGGGGAAGCCGGGTGCGCCCGTTACTGCGCCAACGAGCGGCAGCGTTTTTTGCGCTGCAAGCAGGGTGGAACCGTGGGAATTTTCTCACCCCTGAATTTATCAGGGGTGATTTTTTGTTGCCCCGTATCTTAAAGGAGGGACGGATATGTCCGAAGAAAACCTGTACACCTTTGAAAACGAAGCCTACCGCAAGACCTATTGGCACACCTGCTCCCACGTGATGGCCCAGGCCGTCAAGCGCCTGTACCCCCAGGTGAAGCTGGCCATCGGCCCGTCCATCGACAACGGCTGGTACTACGACTTTGACTGCGATTTCTCCTTCACCCAGGAGCACCTGGAGGCCATCGAGGCCGAGATGAAGAAGATCTGCAAGGAGCGGCTCCATCTCGAGCGCTCCGAAAAGCCCCGCGAAGAGGCCATCGCCTATATGGAGAGCTTGGGCGAGCCGTACAAGGTGGAGCTGATCAACGACCTGCCCGAGGACGCGGTCATCTCCTTCTACACCCAGGGCGAGTTCACCGACCTGTGCGCCGGCCCCCATCTGGACTCCACCGGACGCATCAAGGCCAATGCCTTCAAGCTGACCCAGTGCTGCGGCGCTTACTGGCGCGGCGACTCCAAGCGGAAGATGCTCCAGCGCATTTACGGCGTGGCCTTCCCCAAGAAGGAGGAGCTGGACGCCTATCTGCAGCAGCAGGAGGAAGCCCGGAAGCGCGACCACAACAAGCTGGGCCGTGAGCTGGAATTCTTCACCACCGTCGATGTCATCGGTCAGGGCCTGCCCATCCTGCTGCCCAAGGGCGCAAGAGTGATTCAGCTCCTGCAGCGCTGGATCGAGGACGAGGAGCAGAAGCGCGGCTACCTGCTGACCAAGACCCCCCTCATGGCAAAGAGCGACCTGTATAAGATCTCCGGCCACTGGGATCACTATCTGGACGGCATGTTCGTCCTGGGCGACCCCAAGGACGAGAGCAAGGAGTGCTTTGCCCTGCG
>CALZCW010000139.1 GCA_945635805.1 uncultured Clostridia bacterium | reverse complement strand
CCGGTGCGGAGCATATTCCGCAGGACGCTGTTGACCAGCCGTCCGGCTGCCGGATTTGCAAAGCGCTTGGCCTGATCCACCGCCTCATTGACAGCGGCGGAGGACGGAATCTTATCCAAAAAGTTCAACTGATAGACCGCCAGGCGCAGAATCTCCCGCACCACGGGCTGTAGCTTTCCCTTGGCAAAGGCGTCGATCCAAAAGTCCAGCAGAGTGCGGTTTTGCAGCACGCCGTAGCAAAGGCGGCTTGCCAGCGCCGCGTCACGGCGGTCCAGACCCTTCAGCAGTTCCTTCAAAGCGCCGTCGGACCAGGCGCCGTTCCTGCGGCAGGCGACCAGCGCCTTGAGCGCCGCGTCTCTCGCGTTCAAATTCATATTACAGTTCGATGGGATGGCCCCGGAAATAATCCGGCGCGGCCATACGCTTGCCGCCGTCGGCCTGCAAGACCGTGATGACCAGCACCTGACCGCCGCCCACGGCGATCTCCAGGCCCTCTTTCGTCAGGGCCAGCAGGGTGCCGGGGGCCTGATCGGTGGTTTTTTCCGTAGGCCGGACGGCGTAAATCTTAAAGCGGGTGCCTCTCAGCTCCGCCGTTGCGACGGGCCAGGGGTCCAGACCCCGGACATGGTCGATGATCTGACGGGGCGGTTTGCTCCAGTCGATGGGGCAAAGCTCCTTGGTCAGCATGGGCGCAAAGGTGGCCTGTGCGTGATTCTGAGGCGTGCGGGTCACGGTACCCGCCTCCATGGCCCGGAGGGTGTCGCACAGCAGACCCGCGCCCATGTCCGCCAGGCGGTCCAGGAGGCTTTGAGCGTTTTCATAGGGTTCGATGGGTGTTTTGCGAATTTCAATGATGTCCCCCGCGTCCATCTCAGCAGCCATATACATGGCGGTGACGCCGGTCTCGTCCATGCCGTTGAGGATGGCCCACTGGACCGGCCCGGAGCCGCGAAGCTGCGGCAGAACGCTGGCATGGATGTTGACGCAGCCCAGGCGCGGAATGTCCAGCACCCGCTGGGGCAGGATCTTTCCGTAGGCCACCACGGCGATGACGTCGGGCTGCAGAGTGCGCAGCTCCTCGACCACCGCGTCGTCCTTGAAGGTCGTGGGCTGGAATACAGGCAGTCCTGCCTCCAGGGCTACCTTTTTTACCTCGGACATTTCCAGCTTCATGCCGCGGTTTTTCGGTTTGTCGGGCTTGGTATAAACGCCGGCCAGATCAAATTTTTCACCGATCAGACGGCGCAGACAGGTCGCCGCAATATCCGGCGTTCCCATAAATACAACTCTCATGCTTCCTCCGGTGCCGACGTCATGGCCTCGATCTCCTCGTCGGAGAGCTTGCGGTAGGCGATCTCGGTGTAGATATGGCCGTCCAGATGGTCGTTTTCATGGCACAGGCAACGGGCCATCAGGTCCTCGCCCTCGATCTCAAACCATTCGCCGTAGCGGTCCTGGGCTCTGGCCTTGACCACGTTGGGGCGCTTGACCATCCACCATTCGCCGGGCACACTCAGGCAGCCCTCCATTCCGTCCTGCTCGCCGGAGGTCTCGATGATCTCCGGGTTGATAAGCTCGACAATTTCTTCGCCGGTGTCCATGACAAAAATACGGCGGAGGATGCCGATCTGGGGCGCGGCAAGACCGGCGCCATTGGCAGCGGTCAGAGTCTCGCCCATATCGTCCAGGAGGGTGTGGAGTTTTTCGTCAAATTTCGTTACGGGACGGCAGCGCTTGTGCAGCGCACTGTCCTCGGATGTGAGGATTTTTCTCAGTGCCATGGGGGTCTCTCCTATTCGTTGCTGTTGACGTCGGCAAAAAGGCCGACGCCGTTATTCTGTTTATCCTTTGCAAATTCCCGCAGGAGGTGGGCCAGCAGTTCCCGCAGCCGCCGGGTGTTGCGGCAGCTCAGGGTCAGGCGGCAGCGGTAGCTGTAGTTGAGCTTTGCCACCTGAGCAGGCGCGGGGCCCAGCAGCTCCACTTCCTCCTCCCGGTAAAACCCGCTGTGAAGCTGGGCCGTCAGCGCGTCGCGGAAACGTCCGGCGGTCTGCCAGACCCGCTCCTCCTCCCTGCCGTGGAAGGTCACGGTGAGGAAATCTCGAAAGGGCGGGCAGCGGCGCAGTCGACGCAAAGGAAGTTCTGTTTCATAAAAAGTGTCATAGTCCTGCAAAGCCGCCAGGGCAATGACCTGGTTTTTCGGCGTCATGGTCTGGATCAGGGCGCGTCCGCTCTGCTCACCCCGTCCGGCTCTGCCAATGACCTGGGTAATCATGCTGAAGGTAGTCTCGGCGGCGCGGTAGGAGCCGACATAGAGGGACATATCCGCGTCCAGAACGCCGACCAAAGTGACGTTTTCAAAATTCAGGCCCTTTGCCACCATCTGCGTTCCCAACAGAATGGGAATCTTCTCGTCGCGGAAGCGGGCCAGGAGTTTTTCATGGGTATTGACGGCGGACACCGTGTCCGCGTCCATCCGCAGAACCTCAGCCTCCGGCAGGAGGTTTTGCAGCTGCTCCTGCACCTTTTGGGTGCCGAAGCCGATCTGCTTGAAAGCACCTCCGCACTGGGGGCAGCGGGCGGGAAGCGGCTCGGAATGGCCGCAGTAGTGGCACATGAGCCGTCCGTTGGCGTGGTGATAGGTCAGGTTGACCGTGCAGCCGGGACACATGGGCACATAGCCGCAGTCCACGCAGGCCACCATACGGCTGGTGCCGCGCCGGTTGAGAAAGAGGATGGACTGCCGTCCCGCCGCGAGATTCTCCCGCAGCGCCAGCAGCAGCGGCTCACTGATGGCCGTGGCGTTGCCCTCCTTCAGCTCCTGCTTCATGTCGACGATCTCCACCGGCGGCAGGGCCTTGCGGTTATAGCGGCAGCGCAGCTCGTAGAGGGCATAGACGCCGGTCTTTGCTCGGTACATGGTCTCCACGCTGGGCGTGGCGGACCCCAAAAGCACCAGCGCCTTGGTCTGGGCGCCGCGATAGATAGCCACCTCCCGGGCATGATAGCGGGGGGCGTTTTCGGATTTATAGGTGTGCTCCTGTTCCTCGTCCACAATGAGCAGACCAAGATTCTGCGCCGGCGCAAAGACCGCCGAACGGGTGCCGAGAATGACCGTCGCCTCCCCGGAACGGATGCGCTTCCAGGTGTCGTAGCGCTCGGTGATGCGCAGGCTGCTGTGGAGCACCGCCACCTTTTCGCCGAAATGGGCGGCAAAAAGGGACAGAAGCTGCGGCGTCAGAGCGATCTCCGGCACCAGCAGCAAGGCCGATCTGCCCTGTTCCAGGCAATCGGCAATGAGCCGGATATAGACCGACGTTTTGCCGCTGCCGGTAACGCCGTAGAGCAGCGCGACACCCGGCGACTCCCTGCGGCTTTGCTCCCGCAGGCCCTCATAGACCCGCTGCTGCTCGTCGTTGAGCACCAGCGGGCCGTCCAGTCGGGCAGGCTCCACGCTCTTGATACGCAGGCGCTCCTGCTCCGTAAAGG
>CALZCW010000138.1 GCA_945635805.1 uncultured Clostridia bacterium | reverse complement strand
ACTGGTTGAAGGAGTCGTAGTAGTTTTCGTTCTTGGAGAAGCCGTCCACGAAGCCAACGGGCATGATGTGCTCCCGGCGGAATTTCAGGGAATCCACGCCCAGAACCTTGCAGATGTCCTCAATGTGGCACTCGTGAGCCCAGGAGGCCTGGGGCATACCATAGCCGCGCATGGCACCCGCCGTGGAACGGTTGGTGTAGACGGTGTAAGCGTCGCAGTCAAAGTTGTCGCAGGGATAGAGCTGGGGGAAGGAGCCCATGGCCTTGGCGACGATGGAATGGCCGTGGGAGGCGTAGGCACCCTGGTTGGAGAACAGCTCGGCCTTCCGGGCGACAAAGGTGCCGTCGGGACGGAGCCAGGAGACCAGATGGAAGCGGATGGCGTGGCGGACGCGGTTGGACACGAAGGTGTCCTCCCGGGGAACGTCGATCTTGACCAGGCGGCCACCCAGCTGCATGGACAGCCAGGCTGCCAGCGGCTCATAGAGGGTGTCCTGCTTGTTGCCGAAGCCGCCGCCGATGTAGGGCTTGATGATGCGGACCCGGCCCCAGTCGATACCCAGCGCCTGGCCGACGGTGCGGCGGACGATATGGGGGATCTGGGTGGAGGAGACCACGACGATCTTGCCCGCCTCCTCATAGGCGTAGGCCACATGGTTTTCAATGTGGCAGTGCTGGACGGTGGGGGTGTCGTACCACTTGTCCACGCAGATGAGGCCCGGCTCCTTGATGGCCTCCTCATAATTGCCCTTGCGGATCTGGGTGTGCTTCAGGATATTGTTGGGGTATTCCTCGTGGAGCTGGGGCGCGCCGTCCTTCATGGCCTCCTGCACGTCGAGGACGAAGGGCAGCTCCTCATATTCCACCTTGACGGCACGGGCAGCCTGTGCGGCAGCGACCTCATTTTCCGCCACGACTGCCGCCACATCGTCGCCGTAATAGCGCACATGGCGGTTGAGCAGATAGCGGTCGGCCACGTCCTGATGGGCGGCCTCCACAGACCAGGGATGGCCCGCCGTGGGATAGGGGATGTCGGGAACGTCAAAGCAGGTGAAGATCCTGACCACACCGGGGATCTTTTCCGCAGCGCTGATGTCTACGGATTTGACGATGCCATGGGCGACGGTGGAGCGGACGATATGGGTGACCAACGCTCGTCTGTCGCAAAGGTCGTCTGTGTACTTTGCTCTGCCGGTAGCCTTGTCGAAGGCATCAACACGGGCTACACTTTTGCCTACATTCATATTATGTAAACCTCCTGGCCGTTTTTTAGCGCGATTTTCACAAAAAACGCATGGTTCTTCTTGTACTTTTTGAGTATATCATAAATGATTTTGATTTTGAAGCGCCGCCGTTATCCTATTTTTTGGATAACGGAAGAATTCGACCATTCCGAACGGAAAAATTTGTGTGGAAAACCCCCGGAAATTCGGGTATACTGAAATAAATGAATCCGCAAAACACGGGAGGAATGGTTATGCAGGAACTGCAGGGTGCAAATATCGGCTGTCTGGTCATGGCAGCGGGAAACGCCTCACGCTTCGGAAACAATAAGCTGGCCGCCGAGCTGGACGGCAAGCCGCTGATTCGCCACGCCCTGGAGGCGGTGCCCAGGCATCTGTTTTCCCAGGTCGTGGTGGTGACCCAGTACCCGGAGGTCGAGGACATGGCCAGGGAGTTTGGCTTCACGCCGCTGCACAACGACCACCCGGACTACGGTATCAGCCACACCATCGAGTTGGGAACCAAGGCCCTGCAGCAGTGCAACGCCATATTATATATGGTATCCGACCAGCCGCTGCTGGATGATGCGTCGGTGGAGCGCATCGTGGAGTGCTGGCGCAACCATCCGTGCAACATCGTCGGGGCGGCGCACAACGGCAAGCGCGGCAATCCCTGCATTTTCCCCCGGGAGTTTTACGACGAGCTGCTGGCGCTGGAGGAGGATCACGGCGGCAACACCGTCATTCGCAAATACCCCGAGCGGCTCCTGACGGTGGAGGTGGCTCAGGAGGAGCTGACGGACGTGGACACGCCGAAAGCCCTGGAGGACCTGAAGAAGCAGCTTTCCGAATAACAATGCAGGCGGGCAACTTGCCCGCCTGCATTTTATAGCTTATAGCAATTCCACATTTTTTCGCCGTGCGTGCAGGCCGCCGCAGCGCGGCAAGCAGCAAAACAGAGGCGATCAGTGCAATGGCTTTTTTCATTATCAGCTCTCCTTTTTGATAGAATCATTCGGGAAATAAAAACCTTCTGCCTGTTAGACGCAGGGCAGAAGGGATAGTTTCCATATAATAGAAATAAACTGTCAGCTATCGGGGAGAAAGACCGAGAACGTAGTCCGCACTGACATGATAGAGCCGACAGAGAGAAATCAGATGGCGGATGGGCAACTCGCTTGCGCCGCGTTCATAGCGGGCGTACATGGTCTGGGAGGTGCCGAGGATCTCTGCAACCTGCGTCTGCGTCAGATCGGCATCTTCGCGCAGATCACGGATGTTCTTAACATATGCCTCCATGCGAACCACCCTCCTTGTCTATTCTTCCGAAAATTCTATCATAGTAAACATATTTACTATTGACTTTAGTAAATATATTTACTAAAATAGAAACAGAAAGGTAGACATTACGCCATTAGGCGGACATAGTCGCTTTTGCCTAAACAATGAAAGGATGTGGTCGAATGAAAAAGAAAAGACTTCTGCAAACGGTTTGTGTGTTGGTGTTGACGTGCCTGATGCTGACGCTGTGTGCGTGCAGCGACACAAAGGACTATTCGGAAAAGATCGTTGGTGAATGGGAGGTACCTGACTATCCGGGAAGCTATATTTGCTTTCGTGCAGATGGCAGTGTAGACGCTGATCCCGGTGAGGGTGACGGTTTTGACCATCGGACATACTGGGAGGTACAGGGAACAGTATTATCGATTTCAGATGCAGATCGCGTCAATGTACTGCATATTGTTTCCTTAACGAATGATAAGATGACTTTAAGCGTCACATACGAAGGAACTACAGAATCAATAACTTTGAAGAGACTCCGGTAAGAGAAGGGAACGATGTTGCATGAAAAAACAAACAGGTAGAAAAGGGATTGCTGGCATTTGCTTGCTTCTGATATTGATCTCTGTTTTCAGCGGCTGCGCAAAGGGAACGGCAGGACAAAAGGAAGTAATTCTAAAAGAAGTAATTGTTGGTAGATGGCTCAGCGATGGTAATACTATTATTATCTTTTCTGAGACCGGCATCGGCAACGATGATGGAGAGCGTTTTACCTATGAAATTATTGGCGAAACCCTAACCGTCACATATGATGATGGTGAAACGGAGACAGTTTCGATAAAAGTAGTTGGCAAAAATCACCTGACAGTGGTAGAATAAAACGGATTTACGACAGTGCTGTACCGCTGTGATGTAGTGGGACGCATAATTATCGGATAATAAATTTCAGATAATAACAATACACGACCGATTGCGGTGTAGTGCTGCAATCGGTCG
>CALZCW010000137.1 GCA_945635805.1 uncultured Clostridia bacterium | reverse complement strand
TGGTGTTGTGGATCGTCGCCGCGCTGATCGTGCTGATCATTGCTGCCGTGGTCGTACTGTGCGTGATACAGATGAGCCGTGACGATCCGGAGACGTCCCAGTCGGAATCCGCGCAGACGGAGCCGACGCAGGAGACCGAGCCGCTGCAGTTTGATATTCCCGGCTTCGACCGCATTGACGAGGCAGAGCTGACCACGCTGAACGGCCCGCTGAAGGTGACTGCTGTGGGCCGCTACACCGGAGCCTATGTGGAGGACGGAACCGACGAGAAAGTGACAGATGTTCTGGCGCTGATCGTGGAAAACACCGGCGATAGCTGGGTGGAATACGCGGAATTGACCATGGACTGCGGCGGCGAGACGGCGAGATTTGTGCTCTCTGTGCTGCCGTCAGGCTCTTCCGCGCTGCTCATGGAGATGAGCCGCATGACCTATGCGCCGGGGACGGACTACAGCGTCAAAGGCGAGGCAAAAGCTGCGGAACTGAACACCGGGGTGATGGATTTTTCCGGCGAGTTCGTACTGTACCCGGATGACGGCGTCATCAATGTGGAGAACGTATCCGGAGAGGACCATTCTGAAACCGTGTCGGTCTGCTACAAGAATCACCGTTACGGCCTGTATATCGGCGGCATCTGCTACCGCGCCCGTTTCGAGAACGGCATTGCCGCCGGAGAGATTGCCCAGAGCATCCAGACCCATTATACCAATGAGGATTCCGTAATCCTGTTTATGTCCTATGAAAAATGATCCGCTGCTGATCTCCTTCGGCGGCGTAGTCGTCGGCTTTTCCGGCGATCTTCCTGACCCGGGCGAGCAGGTGTTCCTGTTTGCGCAGCCGGAGGCCGTGCCGGACGTGAAAGTCCGCATTACGGAGACGGACGCCCTGCCAAAGCCGCAGGGAGCCGAACTACTCTATACCGCCACCGGGCTGAAAATGTTCGGCAGGGAGACGAAGCGCTGGGCCCTTTACAGCAACCCAAACCGCGCCGACGGGCCGGACCATGCGGCGCTGTGCTATGACACAGACGCGCCGGATGATCTGGAGCTTTGCTTTGACAGCCGAAAAATGGCCCTGAATATCCAGTCGGTGCTGTCAAGCATCATGCTGGAAACGCTCCTGCTGCGTCATGGCCGGGGCGTCCTCCACGCGTCCTATATCCGTCTGCCCAATGAGCGCAGCATTCTGTTTTCAGCGCCCAGCGGGACGGGAAAGTCTACCCAGGCGGAGCTTTGGCGGCGGTACCGAAACGCGCAGATCATCAACGGCGACAAGGCGATCGTATACCTTGCAAGCGAGGGTGTAAGCGTCAGCAGCCTGCCCCTGTGCGGTTCCTCCGGTATTTGCCGGAACGTTTCCGGCCCGGTCCAGGCCATTATCACCCTCAGCCAAAGCAGAGAAAACCGTATCTGCCGCCTGGGAGGCAAAGACGCGGTCAAGGCGCTGCTCTCCCAGCTTTATGTCCAGCGGGGAGAGGCAGAGGCTGTCGCGGGGGCTTTGGCACTGGCCTCAGGGATCGCCGGGCGTGTACCCGTGTTTCACCTGTCCTGCCTGCCGGAGGTCTCCGCGGTGGAATGTCTTGAAATAGCGATGAAGGAGGCACAGATCGATGCCGGTTGAGCCGATGCTATCCAAATATCTCCACAGCAGAGGCCGCAAGCTGGGTATCCCAGTCAGCGGCACCTTTGAGCTGACGCCCCGCTGCAACTTCAACTGCAAGATGTGCTATGTCCACCTCTCCCAGCAGGAGCAGCAGGCCAGAGGACGGGAACTGACGGCGCAGGAGTGGATCAGTCTGGGGCGTCAGGCCTGTGAACGGGGCATGGTATTCTTGCTCCTGACCGGCGGCGAAGTGCTGATCCGCCCGGATTTCCCCGAGATCTACCAGGCCCTGAAAAAAATGGGCCTGATCCTCACCGTCAACACCAATGGCTATCTCCTGCGGGGCGAATTGCTGGAGCTGTTCCGTCAGGACCCGCCGTCCAGGGTCAACGTCACCCTCTACGGTACCAGCAACGAGACCTATGAACGTCTGTGTGGCATTGGCGCCTACGAAACGGTCCTGGAGAATGTGAAGGCCCTGCGCGCTTCCGGCATTGAGGTGCGCCTGAACATGAGCGTCACCGGGGCCAACCGGGCGGACATGGAGGCGGTCTATGCCCAGGCGAAAGCGCTGGGTGCCCATGTCCAGGCGACGGCCTATATGTTCCCGCCAACCCGTGTCACAGGGCAGTTTGGCGGCGGCAACCGGCTGAGTGCCGGGGAGGCTGCGGCCTGTGAGCTTGCCTTTCTGCGGATGCAGTTGGGGGAGGAGGGCTTCCACGCCTATGCGGAAAAATTACGCGACGGTGTGGCTGCGGAACCAACGGAGGATTGCGAGGGGATTCCCGGCCCACGGATGGCCTGCCGGGCAGGCAGAACCAGCTTCTGGATTGCCTGGGACGGAACTCTCTCGCCCTGCGGACTGCTGCCCAAACCGTCCTGCAGTGTGCTGAACAACGGCTTTTCTGCCGCCTGGGATGCGATCCGAAGGGAGACAGAGGAGATCCGTCTTCCGGAAGCCTGCGGTACCTGTACCTATCGCCATGTCTGCCATGCCTGCGCGGCGAAATGCTACTGTGAGACGGGTCGCTTTGACGGTAAACCGGAATATGTCTGTGAACTGGCGCGCTGCCAGACGGAACAAGCTATCACCTGCCTTGCGCAGGAATACGGAGGTAACAAAAATGAAGATCAAGCGTGAATTTGTTCTTCGGGAGATCGCAGGGGACATCCTGTTGGTCCCTGCTGGGAAGACCGCACTGGACCTGAACGGCATGATAACCCTCAATGCGGTAGGTGCGGATATTTGGAAAATGCTGCCGGAGGTCAAGGACGCCGATGAGATTACAGCGCGTCTCTTGGAGGAATATGACGCCCCTGCCGAGGAGATCAAAACCGACGTTATCGCTTTCCTGGACAAGCTACGGGAGCTTGGAATCGTATAATCCTACAAATTTATCAAAAAAGCCCCAAAAATCGCAAGAATTTAATGGATTTTGACAGTTGCGAATCCGCCATGTTTTGTATATAATAATGATGCTGAGAAATTAGCTCTCATAATTTGACGCCGCAAAACCGGCGTGTCATAAACTGGAGGAAAAACAATGTCTGTAAAAGTTGCAATCAATGGTTTTGGCAGAATTGGCCGTCTGGCGTTCCGTCAGATGTTCGGCGCTGAGGGCTACGAAATCGTCGCCATCAACGACCTGACCTCTGCAAAGATGCTGGCTCATCTGCTCAAGTACGACTCCACCCAGGGCAACTACGTCGCCATGGGTCACACGGTCGACTTCCACGAGGGTGAGGGCGAGGACAACTACATTGTCGTCGACGGCAAGAAGATCGTTATCTACAAGATGCCCAACGCCGCTGAGCTGCCCTGGGGCAAGCTGGGCGTGGACGTGGTGCTGGAGTGCACCGGCTTCTATACCAGCAAGGCAAAGGCCCAGGCGCACATCGACGCCGG
>CALZCW010000136.1 GCA_945635805.1 uncultured Clostridia bacterium | reverse complement strand
AAAAAGAGGAGTGACCGCTATGCAGACTGTACTCGTGACCGACGTTCGATACCGTACTGCGTTAGCGGTCATTCGTCCATTGGCGAAGGCAGGCTGCCGCGTCGTGGCGGTGCAGACCCGGCACGAGTCTCCCCAGTACCCCGCTGCCTTTTCCTCCCGCTATGTGAGCCAGCGGGTCTTACTGGACGGCTCCGTCAAGGACGAGGACTATGTCCGGCGCCTGCTGGAGCTGTGCAAGGCACAGGAGGGCCGCCCGGTGCTGTTTCCCATTGGCGCCGACACCCTGGCGGCAGTCTCCCGGCATCTTAAGGAATTTCAGGCGGTCTGCGACTGTCTGGTGTCCCCGCCGGAGGTTCTGGACGCCGCCAACGACAAGCGGACGGTGGCCCTGACCGCCCGGCAGATTGGCGTTCCCGTGCCGGAGGAATACGACATCTCCGCCGGACTTCCTGCCTTTCCTGTTATCATCAAACCCCGCTGCGGCGAAAAATTGGGACTTCACGCCGAACAGCGCTATCAAAAGGCGTCCAACGCCGACGAATTCCGCGCCGCCTACGAAAAAATGGCCGCCTACGACCCCGATCCCGTGATCCAGGAGCTGATCACCGGCGACGGGCAGGGCGTCTGTCTGGTCATGGACAGCGAAAGCCGTCCGGTCAGCGTGTTCTGCCACCGCCGCATCCGCGAATATCCCATCTCCGGCGGTCCCTCCGCCTGCTGCGTCAGTATCTATGACGAGGCCCTGGTGAATGCTGCGATCAGACTCCTGCAGGCGCTGCACTTCGTCGGTATCGCCATGGTGGAATTTAAGGGCGACCGGGTGCTGGAGATCAATCCCCGGATCTGGGGCAGCTTCCCGCTGACCGACGTCTGCGGCAGTAATTTTGCCATGGATTACGTCCGCGCGGCAACGGGAGAAGTCTTCCCCTCCCCTGACAACAGCTACCGCCGCGGCAGGCGTATGCGCTTCCTCCTCAACGACACGCTGGCCTGTCTGTCCTATCTGCGCCACGGAAAACCCGCCGCCTTTTTTGGCGGAATTGCGGATATTTTCCGCGCCCGGGAAGCCCTCTTCCGCTTCACGGACCAGAAGCCCTTCTGGCGCTATCTGTATTTGACCCTGCGCGGAAGGGGGAACGGCCAATGAACTGCCTTATGGATCTGCATCTGCATACCCAGTACTCCCCCGACGGCCGCATGACCCTTTCCCAGGCGGTAGCTGCGGCAAAAAAGCGGGGCATCAGCGCCCTGGCCGTCAGCGATCACAACCGCTGCGCGCCGAAGGAGGTCTTTGATGAGCCTCTGCGCGACGGCGTTCTGCTGATCCCTGCCGTGGAGTATTCCACCGAGGCAGGGCATCTGCTGGGGCTGTTTCTGCAAAGGCCCTGCCGCTGTCCGAATGAGGAAGCGGGCCGTGTCCGCTTTTCCGATGCGGCGGCAGCCATCCACGATGCCGGTGGCCTTTGTGTCCTGGCCCATCCCTATGAGCTGACCCGTCACAGCGTGGAGGAAATCTCCGCCCAGATTGTTCAAAACGAGCCGCTGCTCGACGGCATCGAAATTTTCAACTGCCGCGCCACGAAAAAGCGCGCCAACGCCAATGCCCTTGCCAAAGCCGCCGCAGAGCGCTGCGCCAAGCCGGTCCTGCAAACCGCCGGCAGCGACGCCCATACACCGGCGGAGGTGGGACGGGCCTATGTGGAGGTCACGGTGCCTGAGCTGACGCCGGAGGCCCTGCGGGAGGCTCTATGCCGTCCTGTGGGCTATGCCTGCGGCAAATGCCCCCATATGGCCCTGGCCAGAAGCCAATGGACCCAACTGCGCAAAAAAAAGCGCGGCGTCAAAGCCTACGCCCGCTGGCTGCTTTTCGCCGCCGTCTGCTGCCTGAGAAGTGTGAAAGGAGTGTTTCAATGAGTACCTTTGTGCGTCTTGGAAAAAAAGTAAAGCATTTTGCCAAAGCCGTCCTGCTGCCTGAACCCAAGTGCAGCGTGACCTACTGCCGCCGCATCGAGCGGGTCAAAACCAAGGAGCGGGTCTGCGCCATGACCTTTGATGACGGGCCCATGGGTCTGCCCACCTCGCCCGATCTCTTTGACGGCCGCTGCCTGACGGATGTGCTGCTGGACACCCTTTCGGAGTTCAACGCCAAGGGCACCTTTGATGTCATCGGCATCACCGCCGACAACTACCCCGACGCTGCCGGTGCTCCGGGTACGCCTGCCTGGGGCGGCACGGCCTACGACCACTACCCCGCCTTTGAAAAGGACGGCTTTGGCGGCGCCGTCAACTGTCCGCAGCTCATGGAGCGCATCATCCGCGAGGGCCATCAGATCACCAACCACGGCTACCGCCACATTCTCTTCGGCAAAAAATCCTTTGTCTACGGCAAGCGCCATACCCTCGGCTCCCTGGACAAGGTGCTGGAAGATCTGGAGGCGCTGGATCGTCTCCTGCGGGGGCAGTACGGCTACCCCATGACCATGAGCCGTCCGCCCCACTATGTGGACCGCATCGACAAAAACTTCACCTCCTACGACGCCTACGAAAAAATGGGCTATCTCTACCTGGCCGCCTCCTTTGACGGGGCAGGCTGGCTGCCGGCCAAGAGCGCCGACCCGGTCCAGGCGGAGATCGACGAGATGGTTGAGCCCATGCGCAAAAAGCTGGAAGAGGACCCGGACTTTTTCTGCGGGCAGATCATCTTCCAGAAGGACGGCTACAATATGGCCCTGCGCACGCCGGTAGCCGTGGGTCTGCGCAAGCAGCTTGAGCTGTTGGACGCGGCAGGCTACCGGGTGGTCACCGTGCAGGAGCTGCTGAAGCGTTCCCCCTTTGCCGATGTGGGCGCGGAGGATCCGGATTTTGAAGCCTTCCGCCGCCTGATCGACCAGGGCCGCGCCGTTGCCTATTCGGACAACACCCTGCGGCCCGACACGCCCATGACCTGCGGCGAATTTGCCATGCTGGCAGCCCCCCGCAGCGCCGCCGTGGACGACCGTCTGGCAAAGCTCCAAGCGGGAGACCGGGCTTACCGTTCCCGTTACAGCGGTGCCATGGCCTGGTGCAAGAATCAGGGTCTGCTGCCCCGCCAGGCAAAGGAAAGCGCCCCACTGACCGCAGAAGTCCTGTCCGGCGCGGCAGAGCTTTTCGGCGGCACACTGCCAGTGGAATTTACCCGCCGCGCAGTCCTGCGCAGCTACAAGACAGAATAACTTTTCGAATAAAATCGTCAGATCCCCGGCGGAGCAAACGCTCTGCCGGGGATCTGTTATGTAATCATATTTGGTTTTCCACGAACGAGGTCAGGTCACCGACGGTCTCAATGTCCTTCAGGTCATCGTCCGTCCATTCGATCCCGAATTCCTGCTCCAGCATCAGCATCAGATCCGCCAGATCCGACAGTTCCGCCTCCAGGTCCTCCAGGATCACTGTGGACATGGTGATGCGTTCCTCGTCGACGGCAAGCTCCTCCGCCAAAAAGGCACGAATCGTTTCAAAGACCAAGATTACACCTCCAAACC
>CALZCW010000135.1 GCA_945635805.1 uncultured Clostridia bacterium | reverse complement strand
GCATAGTACTGCACCGTGAAATGGGGGTTCGCCGTCTGGGACAGTGTCACGGCCAGTCGGCTGGACTGCAGCGTGAACCGCACCACCGTTCCGGCGGCTTCCTCCGCGGTCACCAGCGCGCTGTCCGTCTCCGTAACCCCGCCGTCCGTATCCTGAAGAACAGAAATGCGAATCGCCGTTTCCGCCGTCCGCTCCTCCGCAACCGGGCTGTCGGCAGACGCGTTCAGGGACATGACCGCTCTCCGGACCATGGGGACGGCTTCCTGTGCCGGCTCCTCCTCTGGGCTGACGGAGGGCTCCACCGCCGCTTCCTTGGGACTGAGCTCCACGGTGACCCGGCAGCCGGTCACGGCCAGCTCGGCGCCGTCGCGGAAGAAGCAGAACTCATACGCCAAAACCCGATAGAGATCTTCCGCTTCATTGGCATTCGCGGCCGCGTACTCTGCTGCATTGAGATATGTTTCGCTGTTCTCCGTCTGAGGGATAACGGCTAATACCAGTCCTTCCGTCCAAGCACTCTCTTGACTTGCGTCAGGCTCTGCCGTCTCTGTGGCTGTGGGCGCTTCCTCCATATCCAGCCCGGTCTCCGTCTTTGCGGCGGACACATCTCCCGTCAGCTGAATCGTCATTTCCACCGCATCGTCCCCATAACGGAAGAGATAGGTCGGAATCGTCGCTTTTCCTTCATCCTGTTCCACGGATTCCGGTTCTTCCGCCATCACGAGCACCGCGCCGTCAGGCAATTCCGAAAGACTGCCGTATACAGCGTCGTACCCGCTTTCCGCTTCCTCAGCGCAGCACGCATCCGTATGGGCGTGCTCCGCCAGCTCGCAGATCAGCTCGCCGCTCTCGTCATAGCAGGTCTCATCGTGGATGTGTTCCTCCAGACTGCAGACATAGGTCTGCTCCCCGGTCTCGCCAGCCACGCTTTCCTCTTCCGCGTAGCACTCGTCGGTGTGGGTATGTTCTTCCAGTCCGCAGACCGGGACCCGGACCTTCTCCGGTTCGCCCTCCGGTTCCACGGCGCAGGTTTCGTCGTGCCGGTGCGCCAACACCTGGGGCTTGTCGCAGCTCAGGTTTCCATCCTCGTCATAGCAGCTCTCGTCATGGGTGTGGAGGGTGATCTCCTCTTTTTCACAGATCAGCTCCGTCACGGTGGTATAGCAGCTCGCGCTGTGGATATGACCCGTCAGGTCCTCCTCCCGACCGCAGCTCAACACCTCCGTCCACCGGTAGCAGGCATCAGTATGTGCGTGACCCTCAGACTCCTCCAGCTCGCAGCACAAATCGCCCCGCACAATGGTATAACAGGTTTCGTCATGGATGTGACCGGTCTCCTCTTCCCCGCAGATCAGGACCTCGGTCTCCCGATAGCAATCCTTGTCGTGTTCATGTTCCTCGATCTCCGGCAGCGGACACACCAGGTCCCCGTTCCGGTCATAGCAGCTCTCGTCGTGGGTATGTACCGTCACGGAACCCGCCAGCTCCTCTGCGCAAAGGTATTCCGTGGTGGGCTCGACGGTCTCCGTGATGTAGCACGCCTCGGTGTGGGTATGTTCCTCCCTGCCGCAGACCGGCTCCTTTTCCAACGTGATGGCAGGCAGGATCAGGGCGTAGACTGTGCAGAAGACCACCACGCAGACCATGCCGCTGACGATCCGGTGCCACAGCTTCTTCCGGCGCCGGTCCTGATAAATTTGTGCCGCCTGCGGGGGCAAGCTGTTTTTCACGTTGATCTCTCCTTTCTTCGGAGTTTCGCCGGTTCCATGGGCAGCGAGCCCCGTTGTGTCCTATGACACAGAACACAACACAGGTTGCCCTGAGTTCCCGACCGCCGCCTCTGCGGCGGCAGTTTTTTTGGCGCGGCGGCTTAGCCAAGTCCGCCCAGCGTGTTCAGGGGCCAGACCCGGAACACGATCCTTCCCACGATCTGCTCGTCGGCCACGCAGCCGACTGCTGAATGGCGGCTGTCCACGGAGGTGGAGCGGTGGTCGCCCATCACGAAGTAACGACCGTCGGGCACCTGGTAGGGCAGCTTGATATCGCAGCCGCCGAAGGCTTTCTCGGTCAGATAGGGCTCGTCCAGTGTCTCTCCGTCCACACGGACCGTTCCGTCCTCGTCGATGTCAACCCACTGACCCGGGTCGGCAATGATCCGCTTCACGAGGATCTTATTGTTATAGTAGAAGGCGACAATGTCACCCTGGCGGAAATCAGCGCCCTTTAGAGAAATCACGATCTCCCCCTCGTCCAGCGTCGGGGTCATGGAGGAGCCGTAGATCTGGAGCACCGGCAGCCACAACGTGGCCACCAGCACCGCAACGGCCGCTACGGTGATCAGGGTATAGATGGTGCTCCGCACCACCCGGCCGTACCGGCGGCGATACCGCTCCCGGGTCAGCTCCGCTTCCAACTGCTCCAGGGTCGGAGCACCATCCGGAAGCTGTCGTTTTTTCCGCATCATGCCAGTGGATCCTTTCCGTTTCTGGCTGCCATGAGAAACCGCAGCTCCTCACGGGCGGCGCAGTACTCGTCCAACCGCTGCTGGGCAACCGTCCAATACTGCCGGGCACCATCTTCCGCGGAGGACAGCAGTTCCTGGCACTTCTTTCTGGTCTCTGTCTCCATCCGGCTGCAGGTCTCTTCGGTCTCTGCCATCCGCTGCTCGGCAGCCTTACGGCTCTCTTCCTCCAGCTGGCGGCACAGCGTCTCCTGCCGGTCGCTGAGGCGCCGGATGTTCTCCAGATACTGAGCCGCCGCGTCCTGAGCGGTCTGGAACACACCGTTGACCTGCAGTGCCGCCTCGGCGATGGAGCCTGCCTTTTCCAGGTCGAGCGTTCGGTCCGTGAGCTGTGCTTCCAGCTGCGCCACTTTGCCCCGCAGCTGCTCGTTCTCCTTCTCCTGGGCGATCAGCAATTCCAGAAGATCCGTGCGGTGCAGTTTTTTCAGCTCCTGGTCTGTCATGTCCGCTCCTCTCTTCCCTGTAAAACTTTCCCTGCCCGATGCGAGCAGTAGCTCTTTTTCATGATAACTTTTAACATATCACGTTTCCCTGAATGGGTCAATCTTTCGAGGCAAAAACTTCGAACCTTTTTGTAAAATTTAAGCAAAAAATGTAGAATTTTTTGCCATTGTATTAGAAACTGTGGATTTTTCTGCCGGACACAGGAAAAAAACCGGTCGTGTGATTTGCCGGACGAAAAATTGCTGTAAAACCGCAAAAATTTTACAGCTTCCGTGCATTCCTGCCCCGGCAATTTCCTGCGGCACAGGCTTCCGGATGCAACAGGACGCCTGCGTCAAATCCACAGCATTTCTTCACACGCAGGAGGTCACTGGTTCGAGTCCGGCAGTCTCCACCAAAAGCAAAACGCACCGCCTTTTGCGGTGCGTTTTGCTTTTGCGCGCGGGCACGGCGGACGCGCGTGTTGTATGTTGTTTTTGTCACTTGGTTGTAACAATATAGCGGAAATGTGGGGTTTGTTGGACGCGCCCGTGCAATCGGGCGCAAAAAAGCAGCAAATTT
>CALZCW010000134.1 GCA_945635805.1 uncultured Clostridia bacterium | reverse complement strand
ATTTCATAACAGACGGGGTTTTTCTGTGAACAGAGCAAAATATTTTATTCTTCCGGGCGATTTTCCCTGTGGGCGTGTTCCTTGATGGCCTCGAAGCTCTCGGCGCTGATGACGTGCTCAATGCGGCAGGCGTCCTCTGCGGCGGTTTTCGGCGTGACGCCCAGGGCGGTCAGCCAGTCGGTCAGGAGGGTATGGCGCTCATAAATGCGCTCGGCGATCTCTCTGCCCTTAGGCAGTAAGGTGATATAGCCGGCCTCGTCCACCTGGATATAGTCGTTTTCCCGCAGATTTCGCATGGCGATGCTGACGCTGGGCTTGGAAAACTGCAGCTCATTGGCAATGTCGATGGAACGGACGGCGCCGGTCCTCTGGTGCAGGATCAATATCGTTTCCAGATAGTTTTCTGCTGATTCCTGAATCTTCATAGCTTCCTCCGGCTTAACGGATGAAATTGGTCCGAAGAGCCGCTTCGTGCTTTGGAGGCTCTATGCCGGCAGCCCGACCGGCCTCGATGCACTTGAGCAGCCAGGCCATGTTTTCTCCCAGAGTGCGCATGGTCTGCATCCCCTCCGCGTCCTGTACAACCTCTTCTGCGTTGTTGCCGTGGACCTGATTCCAGTACTGGGAGGTGACGATGGGCATGGAGTTGATGCCGAAATACTTGTTCAGACGGTCATAGCTGGCAGAGGCGCCACCTCTGCGGCAGGAGACCACCGCAGCACCGGGTTTATTGCGCAGCTTTGCCGCAGCGCAATAGAACAGACGGTCCAAAAACGCGGTACACTGTCCGCTGGGGCCGGAATAGTAGACCGGCGCGCCAACGATAAAGGCATCGAATTCTTCCAGACGGGCGGCGACTTCGTTGACGCAGTCGTCGAAAATGCACTTGCCCGATTCCTTACATTTGCCGCAGGCAATGCAGCCGTTAATGGGTTTTGCGCCGATCTGCACCAGCTCCGTTTCGATACCGTGGCTGTGCAGGACCTTTGCGACCTCCTGCAGGGCGGTGTAGGTGCAGCCCTTGGCGTGGGGACTGCCATTGATCATAATGACTTTCATAGGCTCCTCCGATTCAGTTCTTATCTGCGGCGGATGTCATCCCCGGCGAACTGTACCAGCCGGAAAGTGCCGAGGATGCGCGAGGCGATCTGGGGGCTGTAGCGGCCCTCGATCTCCGTGTCCGCCAGATTTGTGGAGATCACCGTGGCGCGACTCTCCATCATTCGTGTGTTGATAACGGTATAAAGGGCGGAAATGGTGAATTGTGTGGTCATTTCCGTGCCCAGATCGTCGATAATGAGCAGGTCACATTCCAGATATTTACGCGAGCGGCCTCGATTTTCCTCCTGAGAAGCACCGAATTTTTCCGCTTCAAAGTCGGCAAACAGTTTGCCGGCTGTCTCATATACCACGCTGAAGCCGCTGTCCGCCACCTGACGTGCGATACAGGCGGACAAAAAGGTCTTGCCCAGACCTGTCGCGCCGGAAAAGAGAAGATTTCCGCTGTCCGCACCGAATCCCTCGGCATAACGGCGGCAAATGCGCAGGTTGGATTTCATCAGCTGGCGCGGCGAGGCACCAAGAGCGGCATCGTAGGCATCGGGGTAAACATCCAGACGGAAGGTGTCGAAGGTCTCCTTGCCGCTGCTCAGGAGGGAGGTAAGCTCCTTTTTCTGCTCCTGCCGGCAAAACTCTGCCAGACAGGAGCACATCTGAGAGCCGACGTAGCCGCTGCCGCCGCACTTTTCGCATACAGGTATGTCGTCCAGATAACCCTCTTCCAATTCTGCCGCATCCAGAATCCAGTCCCGTTCCTGTTGCAAGGCTAGGTTTCGATCACGGACCTGTTCGACGGCTTCGGTGGGGTCCTCTCCCTGACGCAGGGCCGTTGCCATCAGTTGGGTCATGGTCAGCCGCAGCTCCCGGTCAATCTCCGCAAGACGGGGATAGCGGGCATAGGCGTCCCGGCGATGGGCTTCATTTTCCCGTTCCCGCGCGGCCTTTGCCTGCTCCAGGCGTTCCCGGGCACGACGGAGTATCTGTTCGCTGTATGCCATAGGCTCATTCCTCCTGACCTTCCGCCAAAGCCTGCTGCACCGCTTTTTTTGCCAGCGGGGTCAGGCTGCCACCATGGCGCTGATAGGATTTTTTCACTGTTGTATTTTGAGGCGTGGTCGGTCCCGTATCACCCCGTGCAATCTCCTGGGGGGTGTGCAGGCCGTTTTCATGCCAGCTTTTCAAAATGGAGTTCATATAGGCCCATTTCAGTGCCCCCGTATTCTCGCAGGTGCGCTCGTAGGCCATGCGGATGGATTCATCCGGAAATCCCATGCCGATCCATGTGGTCAGATATTGCTCCTCGGCGGCCGTCAGACGGCGCTGATCGATCTGCATTTGCAGCCGGAGCTGCTGGATGTGAGTATGTAGCTGCAACTGGCTTTGGACATAGAAGCTGGCAGCTTCCAGATTGTCGATGTTCTCATCGGCCCAATGGTAGGCTTCTTTTTCGATGGAGCGCATGGAGGGCGGACGGACGCCTCGACGGCGGTTGCGCTCGACACAGTAGGCGAGCAGAAGCCCGACCACATCCGCCGGAAGACGCAGATAATCGGTAAAGGATAAAAGGGTCCGCATTTCCTCCGTGGAAAGGCCGCGACCCAATCGGCGTTGAGCTTCTCCCACCAGCTTGGAAAAATTAGGATCGCGCATCGCGCTGTGGAGCTGCTCGTCGCTGTAGGAGGGACTTTCGGCAGGCGGCTGACGACTGACCGGAGCTTCCCAAAGCCCCAACTGCCGCAAACTTTCGGTGGCTGACACCATCTGCGGCACGGTAAAATGCAGCGCGTCCAGAGCGGTCTCCAGGGGCAGTCCTGCCTTGCGGTAAAGATACAGCGCCAAGGCCTCGGGACTGCCGCAGGAAAGCAGCTTCCGCAGTTCTTCACTTGTCAATGCGACGCCTTGCATGTGCATTACCTCTGATTTCTGTCGGTAGAAATGATTGGAACAAAGTCAGGGCAAGCACGAAATACCGCCTGATAGAATAGACTTGTTCAATGAATTATATTATATCAGAAAGCACCGGCAGGGGCAAGGGATGCGCCCTGCAGAAAAACGCAGAATTTCCGCCGGAATTTTTGACATGACCCTATATCTTGTGAAAACAGACCCTGCAGGCACAAAATCCCCACGACGGGTTATTCCAAAAAACGATACGGAAAAGATAAGGGACGGTACCTTATACTACAAAGCCCCCGTTGACCGGCAGAATCTGACCGGTGATAAATTCCGCGCCAGCCAGATACACAAGGGCCGAGGCCACATCCTCCGCGGTGCCGTTGCGGCCGAGAGGCGTTTGTTGTGCAAGGGCATCCAGGGTATCCTGGCCGACGGCGGCGCACATATCCGTCAAAATCACCCCGGGAGAGACGCAGTTGACCCGGATGCCGGAAGGCCCCAGCTCCTGGGCAAGCGCCTTGGACAGGGCAATGACGGCGCCTTTGGTGGCGGAATAAGCCGCCTCACAGGAGGC
>CALZCW010000133.1 GCA_945635805.1 uncultured Clostridia bacterium | reverse complement strand
CGCCGTTGCAGCGGGGTCACCGTCGTTTTCCACCGCATGGTCTGCAAAGCGCTCATACAGTGGCCGGCGGCGTGCGTAAAGCTCCGTCAGGTCTGTGCTCTGACTGATGGGCCTCCCCTCCGTGGGAAGCGCCGTCAGGTCACGCCGGAGCCAGAAAATGACGCCGTTCTGATGCAGCAGGGCGTAGTTTTCCTGCCGGGTCACACAGCCGCCGCCGGTGGCGATGACACAGCCGGAGCGCTTGCCAAGCTCCGCCAGCATTTCGGTCTCCTTCTCGCGGAAGGCCGCCTCGCCCTCCCGGGCAAAAAAGGACGGAATATCACAGCCGAGACGCTTGACCAGTTCCTCGTCGGCGTCGAAAAACGGACGGTCCAGCTTCTGCGCCAGGAGCTGTCCCACGGTGCTTTTGCCGCAGCCGGGCATGCCGATGAGAATGAGGTTCTCCGCCTCCTGCTTAAGTTTACATAATATCCGCTCCCAACGGCTCTCCGGGACGGTTTCCCCTGTAAAACGTTCGCAGGCCCGCGCACCCTGACCCACCAGCATGGAAAGCCCGCCCTCGCAGCGGATGCCCCGCTCCTCGGCGTCTAAAATGAGTCTTGTCCGCAAAGGATTGTAGACCAGATCCAGCACACAGCGACAATTAGGCAGGGCGTCCAGGTCGATGAGCCGCTGGCCGTTGTTGGGATACATGCCCACGGGAGTGGCGTTGACTACCAGGACCGCGTCGCTGTGGCGGGGCAGAGCTGTGTAATTCTCCGCGCCGCGGCGGCTGAGGACGACCACCTGTGCGCCCAGGTCCCGCAGCACGGCCTGAACCGTGGCCGACGCGCCGCCGTCACCCAGAACCAGGGCCTTTTCGCCGGGGTGGACACCGCCGTTTCGCCGCAGCAGCAGGGAGAAGCCGTCGTAGTCCGTATTGTCGCCGTAGAGGGTGCCGTCCGGCCGCCGCAGCAAAGTGTTGACGCTGCCGATGGCCTTTGCGGCATCGGAGAGGGCCGCGCAATAGGGCACCACCGCCCGCTTGTAGGGGATGGTCACGTTGAGCGCGTCAAAGGCGTCACTGCGGAGAAATGCGTCCAACTCCTCCGGAGCGACCTCAAATAATTCATAGGAATAGCTTCCCAGCATGGCGTGAAGCCTTGGGGACTGGCTGTGGCCCAGATGGGCGCCGAGCAAACCGCACTTCATATTACTTCCTCCCGGTACAGCGGCTTGATCCGCCGGCGGTAGAGCTGGATCATCAGAATGGCGGATACCGCCATAGAGACGACCTCCGCAATGGGGAAGGACAGCCAGACCAGGTTGATGTCTCCCGCCAGAGAAAGCAGATATGCGGCGGGCAGCAGCACCAGAAGCTGGCGCGCCATGGAAACGAGCATGCTATAGAGGCTCTTGCCCAGAGCCTGGAACACGCCGCTGAAAATGATGCAGGGCGCGGCAAAGACAAAGGGAAGGCACAGAATACGCATTGCGGGAACGCCCACCTCCAGCATCTCGGGGCTGGGGTTAAAGAAGCCCAGAAGAGTCTCGGGGAAGAGCTGGAACAGGGCGATGCCGATGAGCATCAGTGTCATTGCGCCCAGGACGCCCCAGCCGAGGACCTGCATGATGCGCTTGGGCTTGCGGGCACCGTAGTTGTAGGCAGAAATGGCAAGGACGGCGTTGTTGATGCCGAAAACCGGCATAAAGACAAAGCTCTGGAGCTTGAAATAGGCACCGAAAACCGTCTTGCCCACCTCGCCCAGGCCGGCAGAGACCTTGTTGAAGGTCCCGAGGACCAGGTTGAAGGTATAATTCATCACCGAGCCGATGGCGACCATGATCATGGAGGGAACGCCGATGCCCAGAATGCGCCCGATCATCTTCCAGTCGGGACGGAAGCCCCGGAAATGCAGTCGAACCTCAACGTTCTTTTTGTGATTCAGTATGACCGCCAGGACAAAGGCGACGATCTGGCCGATGACGGTGGCCACAGCAGCGCCGGCCACCTCCATGCGGGGCAGACCGAAATAACCGAAGATCAAAATGGGATCCAGGATGATGTTGACAACTGCACCGGTTCCCTGGGTGATCAGGGTGTAGCCGGTGCGGCCGGTGGACTGCAGCAGGCGCTCAAAAAGGATCTCACCGAAAATGCCGAAGGACACGATGCAGATGATGCGGATATAGGTCACACCGTAGGCGATGGTCTGAGCGTCAGGCGTGAGGGAGCGCATATAGACATCGGCGCCGAAAATGCCGAAGAGGACAAAGAGCAGGGTGCCGATGGCCGCCAGAAAGACGCCGTTGAGGGCGCTGCGGTTGACCTGATCCATATTTTTTTCGCCCAGAGCACGGGAGAGGAGGGCGTTGACACCGACGGCGATGCCCGAGGCCACGCCGATCATGATATTCTGCACAGGGAAGGCCAGGGAGACGGCGGTGAGGGCGTAGTTGTCCACGGAGGAAATGCGGGAGACGAAGACGCTGTCCACCACATTATACAGAGCCTGCACCAGCATGGACAGGGCCATGGGCAGGGCCATGGTAAAGAGCAGCCGACCCACGGGACGCACGCCCATTTTGTTTTCCTTCAGGGGTTCCATTACATCAGTCGCTTTCCTTCAATAATTACACATACTCACACATTATAAGGGGAATAAATTATGATTGCAATAGCAAATCCGAGGAAATTATGGAAAAAGAGCGACGCGGAATTCCTGCGGGAACGGATCATGCAACACCATATAAACAAAGCAGCCAAAGCCTCCAAAAGAGACTTTGGCTGTTTTGCAGACCGGGAGCCTATGACGTTAGGATACTCCGGTCAAAGGGGAGCATGGCTCCGCATCAATCGTAGGGGTTGGGATCGTTTTCCAGGCGCTCCTGGGATTCCTGGGCTGCCACCGGATCCAGGAAGCGGAAGAAGACGGTGGCGATCTGCGCACGGGTGGCAGTCTCCTGGGGCGCAAGGCGGTTGTCGATGCCGGTGATGATCTTTTCGCCGATGGCCCACTTCATGGCGCTGATGGCGTAGGAGCTGACCTCCTTGGCATCGATGTAGGCAGCCAGGTTGCCTGCGGGCGCAGGCTCGCCGACATAGCGGTAGAGGATGGTAGCAAGCTGCTCACGGGTGATGGACTCATCCGGCGCAAACTCGGTGTCCGACACGCCCAGGACGATGTTTTGGTCCGCTGCCCAGGCGACGGCGTTGGTGTACCAGGTGCCCGGCTCCACGTCCTCAAAGGGGATCTTCAGGCCCTTGGCGCTGGGGCTGCCGGCGGCACGGTAGAGGATCGTCACCAGCATGGCGCGGGTAACCTCTCCGTCGGGATCGAAGGTATATTTTGCCACGCCGTTCATCAGGCCGTTTTTCAGTGCATAGACGATGCCGTCGCGGTACCAGGCTTCCTTCTCCAGGTCGTGGAAGGAGGCGTAGAGCGGACGGTCCTCCGTCGGATCTTCTGCGGGCACATAGTTGGGATCGGCGGCGGCGCAGCGGGTGCAGGTGCCGTTGACGAAGTTGTGGCCCAGGGAGGGAACAAAGCTGCCGCGGTAGCTTTCACCGCACTTGGAGCAGGTGTAGAGGGTGTA
>CALZCW010000132.1 GCA_945635805.1 uncultured Clostridia bacterium | reverse complement strand
GCAAAGAGAATGCTCAGATTACGCAGATTGGCATTGACGATTTTATCATTGACGCTGTAGGCGTGCTTTTCCAGGTCGCCGCAGACAGCCTCTGTCAGGGTTTGGGCCTGGAGCTGACCGATGATTGCGCCGGAAATATCCTCGATGGCGGCAACCTTTTCCTCGGCGCATTGATTGTCCGTGGTCATCAGACGCTCCAGCGGCAAAGCCAGCTCCGACAGCAGCGGAAGCTCCCGCAGGGCGCGGAACCGCCATTTATAATAGGGAAGATAGCGTTCATTGAGCAGGAAGATCACGGCGAGAGCGCTGTTGACGAACTCAAAGACCGCAAGCTGCGCCGCCGCCGTTTCCCCGTGGGACAGGCAGCGGGGGTAGTTATACTGCCCGGACTGGGCCATGAGCAGAAGCTGCCCCGCAAGCTTTTTCTTGCGCACGTCGGCTGGCTGGCGGGACAGCTTCCGGCGGATGGCGGTAAACTGGCCCACGTCGTCGCGGAACACCTGACCGTTGGTGACCTCCGCCAGATAGTGCTCGGGGACGGAGAACCATTCCATGTCGTCGCGGAAACCGTCCTTGCGTCCGATGCGGGCGGTGAAAAAGTCATCCATGCGGATAACGCCGTGACGGCTGCCGCCGACGGGACTGATCTTCAGCCGCGCAACGCCGCCGTATTCCTTGGGCAGCTTGGCATAGGCCCGTTCCAGAAGAAATTCTGTGCGGCGGTCGATGACCTCCTCGTCAGGCAAAAACAGACAGAAGCCCGGCTCAAAATCATGATCCCGGGAGACTTCATCATCGAAGCCAAAGCACTCCGAGCCGGAACCGGCCAGCCCTACGGCGATGATCTCCTCCAGAGCGGGAAACTGGGCGTGGAGCATGGGTGCGCCGTACTCCTCATAAAAGCCCCGGGCAAGCTCAAGACCGTTCATAGATTGCATCAGAGCGCTGCTTCAGCTCATCGGCGTAGGCAAAGCGGCCGAAATAGCGGAAGGTGGGGGCGCATTTTTCACAGACAAAGGCGTAGTAGCCGTTGCGGGGCACCTCCGGCGTTTCCAGCAGGGCTTCCGCACGGTTCAGATAATCGTTGACCTGATCCTCCGATTCCAGAAGGCCCAGCTCGGCGGTGGCCAGATCGGCCAGATTCAGATAGGTGATGGCCTGCTCCAACTGGCCGTAACGGACGTTTGCCATAACGGCAAGGGCCTTTTCATAATAGCGGCGTGCTTCATCATATTGCTTTTCATCCACAAGGGCAAGGGCCATGTTGTTATACAGGCCGCCCAGACGCCCGTCCTCTTGGGACAGTTGCCTCTCATAGATATCCTGGGCCTTGCGGTACAGGGGCAGAGCGTCTGCGGCCTTGCCGAAGGATTTATAGACCGTGGCGGCGTTGACAAAGGTGGTGCCCGCCGTGACCGCGCCCTCCAGATCCAGAGAGTCCAGCAGGGAAAGACCCTCCCGGACTGCCTCCATGGCCTGGACTTCATGGCCGCATTTGCGGTGCAGCCCCATCAGCTCATTGAGTATGGACAAAGCGCCCTGGTCATCGTTGTTGAAGCGGGCCTCCGACAGCCAGAAATCCAGATGGCGCTCCGCCGCAGCATAGTCGTTGCGGCCCAGATGCTCGTCCAGCTTCTCCATCATGCGGCAGAGGTCGATGCGGTGGACAGGACGGTCCTTTTGATAGGTATCGACACAGAAGGGGCACGTCGGCTCCAGATAATCTTCGGGTTTGATGCTCATAATTCCTCCTATCCAATGAACCCACAGTGAGACAACACGGCCAAAAGCGGGCCCATTACGGCAAAATACAGAATGGTTGAGGGAATCAGACAGTCCACCGCCAGAGCCGTGTCGTGGCCGTACTCTTTACACCAGAGCACGGCGGTGAGGGGCGCGGGACTGCCGAAAACGACGGCAAGGATACAGGCCGTTTTCAGCGGCACAAGGAAATACAGAACGGTAAAAACGATACAGGGCAGAAGCAGCACCTTCCACAGAGAGTAGAGAATGGCGGTGCGGTCTTTCACCCAGGTCAGAAGCCCATAGCGGCAGATCAGCATGCCGATGAGCAGCAGGGACAGGGGAGAGACTGCCGCTGCCAGACCCTCGGCAGCGTAGGTCACAAAGCCGGGGAGCTTCACGGAAAAGGCCGCGCACAGGATGCCTGCGGCGACGGCCAAAAGGCTGGGGCTGGTGAGGATCTTCCGCCACTTTTTTCCCCGGCTTTCACTGCCGCTGCCGATGAAGACCTGATGGTGGAGGCCCCAGATCAGCAGGTCCATGACTGCGCCGTGGATCAGCACGATGGACATTTCACTGCCGTTCAGGAATAACCCCAGCAGCGGGATACAGACAAAAGACGTGTTGCCCACGCTGCTGATATAGCGCAGAAGGGCGCGCCGGGAGGGGTCCAGCTTCCGAAAGAGAAAAAAGACAACGGCAAAGACGCCCAGGCTGAAGCCCAGCGTTGCCAGCACCGTGGGGATGCCGACGGACAGAAGCTCCTTTGCCTCCATGGCGGCAAAGGAGGAAAACAGCATGGCAGGGAAACAGACGTTCAGCAGCACTTTGGGCAGAATGTCCGCAGCGCTTTCCGGCACCAACCGGACCCTTAGGACCAGATAGCCGAGGGCAATGACGATGACAAAAAACAAAAGACCGTCGATCTGCATAGAATGTCCTCTTATTCCAGACGCACCAGAACCAGATCCTCCACGATCAGCAGACTGCCGCTGTCGGGATAACAGGCCATGGAGTCGATCTCTTCCGCGTAGAGCGCCGCTTCCTCCTCGGTGGCGGCGCGGAAGGAATAGCCCAGATAGTTGGCAACGAACTGGGCGCGGGAGTATTGGTTGAGCTGGGCAACGGCACCGATCCGTCCACGGTAGAGGAAGGGCGTGTCCAGCCAGTTGTCACTGTAGCTCTCATCGGAGAAATTGTCGCCGATAAGGACCACTTCCATGTCCGCCCGGTAGCCCTCCAGAGACTTGACCCGTGTGAACAGAGTGGTGAAATAGTTCTCCGCCTTGCGGTTGGAATAGTAGACCGACTGATAATTGCCGTTGCTCTGCCAGGCGTAGTTTATCGCAGACAGCACCAGCACCAGACTGACACCGAGCACTGCCGCTTTTTTTCTGCGCTCCTTTCCCATGGGAAGATGCTCTGCCAGCACCGCAGGCAGATAGAACACCGCCATGAGGCCCATACACATACGGGTATAAAGGGTGCTGCCCGGCGCGAGAACCAAAAACGCATTGGCGGCGAGGGGCAGAAGAAGTACAAACAGCAGGGCAAAAAGGACGTGGCCCGGCTTGCCCCGCAGGAAGAAAATCAGCGCGACCAGAGAAAAGACCATCAGGCACAGAAGCATCAGCCGTAGGAACAGGGTGGCGTTGAAACCTGTAAATTCCCGCAGGGGAAGCAGGAAAAATTCCAGATATGCCTGCGGAAGCGCACTCAGAGACAGGCTCCCCATGGAGCTGACACCCTGGTAATCGCTGAGCTGCGTACCCAGAACGGCCAGACAGACCTGCAGGGCCAGCCGGTAGAGCAGATAGCTCAGGACCAGCGCTGCCAGACAGCG
>CALZCW010000131.1 GCA_945635805.1 uncultured Clostridia bacterium | reverse complement strand
GTTTTGCCGCTGAAGCCGTTGAGATAAGTCGCAAAGCGCTCCACATTCCGGTCGTCCAGGGCCGCGTCGATCTCGTCGAGCATACAGAAGGGTGTGGGCCGGACCTTCAAAATGGCAAAATAGAGGGCAATGGCCACAAAGGCCTTTTCACCGCCGGAGAGCAGCATGATGGTCTTGAGCTGCTTGCCGGGAGGCTGAACCCGGATCTCAATGCCGCAGGTCAGCGGCTCGTTGGGGTCCTCCAGCTCCAGCGACGCCTTTCCACCGCCGAACATTTCCGTAAAGGTCTGGCCGAAATAGGTGTTGATCTTCGCAAATTCGCCGGTGAAGATGTCCGTCATCTGAGCGGTGATATCGGAAATGATTCCCTCCAGCTCCGCCTTGGAAGTCAGGACATCATCTCTCTGGCTCGTCAGATATTCATAGCGCTCGTTGACCCGGGCAAATTCGTCGATGGCGCCCAGATTGGGCGTACCCAGGGCAGATATTTTGCGCTTGAGATCGGCCACCTGCTTTTGGGCGGCGGCGATGCTCTCAATGGGCGCGGCAGCCTCCGCCGCAGTGGAACGGGTCAGTTCATAGCTTTCCCAAAGGCGGTCGATGATCTGCTTTTCTTCCAGCTCCGCCGCAGATTTTTTGGATTCCAGGCGGACGCTTTCGCGCTCCATATCCAAAATCTGGCGGCTTTTTGTCTGAGCTTCCTTTTCCGCCAGAGTCTTCTTTTCCTCGATCTTTTTTCGCTCCTCCAGAGCCTTTTGCAGGTCCTCACGCTGCTGCGTAAGAGCGGCATTCTGCTGGGCCAGAGCCGTATTCTGCTCCTCGATCTGCGCCATAATGGCGTCATTGTCGGCACAGTAGCGGTCCATCAGCGCCTGCTTTTGCACGCGGTCGCCGGCCATAGCCTGTTCCAGTCCCCGCAGACGGCTGATGGAATCGGCGGCCGTGGTTTTTTCTGCCTCCAGAGCGCTGTAGTCCATGCGGATGGCGGTCATGCGCTCGCTCAGGCGGTTGCTTTGCTCGGCAGCTACGCTCTGGCCGTTGGATACCACGGTCAGTTCCTTTTCCGTCTCGGAGATTTGACGCTCCAAGGCGGCGATCTGTTCCGTCAGGTCCTGTTTCCGTCCGTTGTCCAGGGACATCCGCTCGTCAATGGAGGAAATCTCACGTTCGGAAGAAGAAATTGCGTCGCCGATGGCCTCGGTCAGCACGGTATACTGCTTTTCCTCGCCCTCTAAGCGCAGGGCCTCATCCTGGGCCGTGCGCAGGCGGCCTTCCTCGGCGGTCAGTTCAAATTCCACCTGCTGGACAAGGCGTTCGGCCTCGCTCAGGGCGGCTTTCAAGTCGTTATAGATATCCTGTGCGGCAGTCTTCTGCCGGCGCAGGCGTTCTATCTCGTTGGCGCGGGACAAAATGCCGGAATTTCTGGATACAGAGCCGCCGGTCATGGAGCCGCCGGCATTGATGACCTGGCCGTCCAGCGTTACGATGCGGAAGCGGTGGGAGAAGCGGTCGGCCATGGCGATGGCCGCGTCCATATCATTGGCAATGACCGTCCTGCCCAGTAAATTTTTGATGACACTGCGGTAGCGCTCGTCGCTTTTGACCAGGTCAGACGCGATGCCCACAAAGCCCCGGCAGCCTTCCACACCCCGCTCGTTCAGGTCTTTTCCCTCAATGACGCTCAGGGGCAGGAAGGTCGCCCTGCCCGCGTCGTTGCGTTTCAGGTATTGGATGGCGGACTTTGCCGCCTGTTCATCGCTGACGATGATCTGCTGCATGGCGCTGCCGAGGGCGATCTCGATGGCGACGGTATAGTCGTCGGCGGTGCGGATGAGCTTGGATACCGGCCCGTGGATGCCCCGCAGGACGCCCTTCTTGCTCTCCTGCATGACCATACGGACGGCCTTGGAAAAGCCCTCAAATTCCCGCTCCATCTCCTCAAAGAGCTTCAGACGGGAGGTGACGGTGTCCAGGGAAACGGCGGCGTCGCTGACCTGCTTTTGCAGCGCGTCGCGGCGCTGGACACGGGTTTGACTGCGCAGGCGGTAGCCCTCGATAGTATTCTGGGCAGAGGTAATGTCCTCCCGGGCCTGGGATAGGGCGTTTTTGGCCTCACTCAGCCGGGCAAGAGCTTCCTCTTGACGGCCCTGCGCCGCCGCACAGTCGGAGGCCACCTGCAGTCGGCGTTCCTCGCTTTGCCGGAGGGAATCCTCCGCAGCGGACAGGTCCGATTTCTTGGCGGAAAGCTCCGTGCGCAGGCGCTCCTGCTCGTTGCGCAGGGTCAGGTAGCGCTTGGTCATACCCTCGGCGGAATCGGCAAGCTGTCTGCCCTCGTTTTCCGCCTGTTTGAGCTGCTCAGACAGCTCGGCTGCCTGAGCGGTGATTTCGGAAATACGCCGGTTCAGGGACTCGATCTGCTCCCCGATGCCGCCGCTGCGGCTGTCCTGCTCGGCAAGCTCGGTCTTGATGCGCTCGATATTGGCAAGGCAGTTTTCGCTGTTGGTCCGCAGAACGGCAATGGCGCTCTGGATGGACTGGACGCCCGCCTCGCTCTGGGCGATACGTTCGCGCATCTGGTCCGTCTGTACGTCCCGGTTGTTTAAGTCAAAGGTCAGGGTCTCCCCTGTCAGATACAGCTCGTCCAGCGCCGCGTGCTCCTGCTGGAGGATAAAGGCGGCAGAATGGTAGTCCTCCTCGGCCTTTCGCGCGGTGGCACTGAGTTTTTCCAGGTTGTGCAGCCACACAGCAACCTCGACGCCACGCAGCTCCTCACGGAAGGCCAGATATTTTTTCGCCTTTTCCGACTGCTCCCGCAGAGGCTCTACCTGCAGTTCCAACTCCGAGATCTTGTCGCCGATGCGCAGAAGATTGTCCTGCGTCGTGGCCAGGCGGCGTTCTGTTTCCTCCTTGCGGTGGCGGTATTTGGAGATACCGGCAGCTTCCTCGAAGATCTCCCGGCGGTCGGTGCTTTTCAGGGAAAGGATCTCGTCGATACGGCCCTGGCTGATGTTGGAATAGCCCTCGCGGCCCAGACCCGTGTCCATGAACAGCTCGTTGACGTCGCGCAGGCGCACGGACTGCTTGTTGATGTAGAATTCACTCTCGCCGCTGCGGTAATAGCGGCGGGTGATCATCAGCTCGTCAGCGTCATATTGCAGCGAGCGGTCGGAATTGTCCAGCACCAGTGTCGCCTCGGCAAAGCCCACCTGGGCGCGCTTCTCCGTTCCGCCGAAGATCACGTCCTCCATCTTCTGGCCGCGCAGAGAACGGGAATTCTGCTCGCCCATGACCCAGCGGATGGCGTCGGAAATATTCGATTTGCCGCTGCCGTTGGGACCGACGATGGCGGTGATGTCGTGTCCGAAGGTGACGACAGTTTTATCAGGGAAGGATTTGAAGCCTTGCAGCTCCAGTTGTTTCAGATACATCGACTATTGCTCCTATTATATTTACAACAAATTATTCTACCAGATATTGTGCAAAAAAGCAAGACAAAAACGCAGCTTCTGTCAGATCTGTAGGGCTTTCCGGCCGAAAAAACAGAAAAGCCCCCGGCTCAGACCGGAGGCCATGTTGTTCTATTTCCGTT
>CALZCW010000130.1 GCA_945635805.1 uncultured Clostridia bacterium | reverse complement strand
CTGGACCCGGAGAGCAACGTCCAGTTCGGTGAGGGCGGTGCCGGGACCTTTTCCGACGGCAAGCTGAACACCGGCACGAAAAATGAACGGGGCCGCTGGGTCCTGGAGCAGCTTGTCCGCTTTGGTGCGCAGGAAGAAATATTGTATGATGCCAAGCCCCATGTGGGCACGGATGTTTTGTTTCATGTGGTGCAGAACCTGCGCCGCCGGGTCTGCGAGCTGGGTGGCGAGGTGCGGTTCGGCGCACGGCTGACGGCCCTTTTGAAGGACGGCGATGCCCTGACGGGCGTGGAATTCGTGCAAAACGGGGATACTCTGCACCTGAATTGCAGTCAGGTCATTCTGGCCATCGGCCACAGCGCCCGGGACACCTTCCGTTATCTGCACGAAAGCGGCGTCCCCATGGAACCGAAGCCCTTTTCCATGGGTGTGCGCATTGAACATGAGCAGGAGCTGATCGACCGGGCGCAGTACGGCGCACCGCGGACGGGGAACATCCCGCCGGCGGACTACAAGCTGTCGGTTCACCTGCCCGACGGCAGCTCCGCCTATACCTTCTGCATGTGCCCCGGCGGTCATGTGGTGGCGGCTGCCTCCCAAATCGGCGGCGTCGTCACCAACGGCATGAGCTATGCCGCCCGCGACGGAAAAAATGCCAACGCCGCGCTGCTTGTGACCCTGAAACCGGAGGATTTCCCCTATGACGGAACTCTGGGCGGGATGTTGTGGCAGGAGGAGATCGAGCGGAGGGCCTATGAGATCAGCGGCAGCTACCGGGCCCCTGCCCAGACGGTCGGAGATTTCTTAGGGGGTAAGGCCTCAGAGCGGCTTTCCTGTGTGGAACCGACCTACCGGCCCGGTGTCGTTCTGTGCGACCTACACGACGTTCTGCCGGAGAAGCTGACCAAAACGCTGGAGCAGGCGATCCCAGCCCTGGACGGGATGCTCAAGGGCTTTGCAGACCCCGGGGCGCTTCTGACCGCGCCGGAGACAAGAAGCTCGTCTCCCGTGCGCATTCTGCGGGGAGAGGACCTGCAAAGCCCTGTGCGCGGCCTCTATCCCTGCGGTGAGGGCGCGGGCTATGCCGGCGGTATCATGTCAGCCGCTGTGGATGGGATGCTCTGCGCAGAGGCAGTGCTGCGTGACGTGAATTGATTTAATGGTTGCGAATTATGTGAAGCTGTAGTAAAATATCATTGGAACAATCTGCGATCCGGAACATAAACTGGATTGAGGTGATTGTCATGGTGCTTTCGCTGCTCATCGGGGCGCTTTCGGTCTGCGGGCTGTTTCTGATCCTGTGGACCCTGTTTGACGCCCTGCTGATGCCGCCGCCAGAGGAGGATTCTTTCCATGTTTACCGTCTGCGCGGGAACGCTTCCGCCGCACAGCAGCTGGTAAAGGCTTGCCTCCGGGTACGGCAGCATCGGGGTATGCGCGGCAGTCTGCTGTTTGTGGACGACGGTCTGGACCCAGAAGCCCAGATCGCCGTAGGTATGCTGCTACGGGAACAGACGGGTGCGTATCTTTGCGCCAAGTCACAGATCGGGGATTTTCTGCAATGGGAGAGAGAAAACGTTGGAACAGGAACTGATTAGCGGAACCATCGCTGCGGTGTTGTTTCAGAACCAGGAAAACGGCTACGCGGTCTTAAAACTGGATAGCGAGGACGGCGCGAAGATCACCGTGGTCGGGACCGTCCCCGTGCCCATTGTGGGAGAGCGGCTCATCATCACGGGCAAGTGGACCACCCACAGCGCCTACGGAAGGCAGTTCGAGGCGGAGTTTCTGGAGCGGCTGCTGCCGGACACGGTGGCGGATATCCGCGCCTATCTGTCCTCCCGCGCCGTCCGGGGCATCGGCCCGAAAACGGCGGAGAAGATCGTGACGAAATTCGGTGAGGACAGTCTGAAGGTTTTAGACAGTGAGCCGGAGCGGCTGGCGGAGATCAGTGGGATCTCTATGAAAGCCGCCCTGGAAATGGGAGCTTCGTTCCGGCGGCAGGTGGGTATCCGCCGCCTGATCGAATTTTTATCGGCCTACCGCATCCCGGCGGAGATCGCCGTGCGCCTCTACCGCGTTTACGGCGACGGCGCCATGGAGCGCCTCCGCGACAATCCCTATCTCCTGACGCTGCCTCAGTTCGGCGCGGCCTTTGCCGCCGCCGACACGCTGGCGCTGGAGCTGGGCTTTGACGGCGACGATGATCGCCGGGTGGAGGCGGCGGTCATTTTTGAACTGCGGTATAACCTCAACAACGGCCATACCTTTTTGCCCCTGGACAAGCTGACGGAAGCGACGGCCGCGCTGCTGGATTTGAACGCAGCGACGATCCGTGCCGCTCTGGAGCGGCTGACGGAGCTGGGCCGTGTGGAGCTGGACGAGATCGCGGGTCTGGCGGCGGTCTATCTGCCGGAGTATTATGAGGCCGAGTGCGAGATTACCGAGCGCGTTTGCCGCATGGCCTCGGCAGCGCCGACGGTCCTGCATCACGCGGAGTCTGCCGTTGCCTCCGTGGAGGCGGAAAACAACATCACCTACGCCGAGCAGCAGAAGCAGGCCATCCGCCTGGCTGCCGAGCGAAAGATCATGATTTTGACCGGCGGACCCGGTACAGGCAAGACCACGACGCTGGCGGGGATCTTGTCCCTCTTTGACCGGCTGGAGCGCAAGACCCTTCTGGCGGCGCCCACGGGACGGGCCGCAAAACGCCTGTCGGAGCTGACGGGACGTGATGCGTCCACCATTCACCGCCTTTTGGAAACACAGATCTCTCCAGAGACCGGGGAGATGTATTTTCAGCGCGACGAGAGTCAGCCTCTGGACTGCGACGCGCTGATCGTCGATGAGATGTCCATGGTGGACGTGCTTTTGATGCACAGCCTGCTGAAAGCCCTGCCGGAGCAGGCAAGCCTGATTTTGGTCGGTGATCCGGACCAGCTTCCGTCCGTGGGAGCGGGAAATCTCTTTGCCGATCTGATCCGCAGCGGCGCGGTGCCGACGGTCGCCCTGACGGAGATCTTCCGCCAGGCCAGGGAGAGCCTCATCGTCATGAATGCCCATGCGGTCAACCAGGGCCATCTGCCAGTTCTGACAGCCAAGGACCGTGACTTCTTCTTTATGCGCAGACGTGCGCCGGAGGCCGTGGTGCAGACCATTGCCGAGCTTTGCGCCAAGCGTCTGCCGGAAAATATGGGGATCCCCTCGTCGGAGATCCAGGTCATCAGCCCGACAAGAAAGGGAGAGACCGGGACCGTTCGGCTCAATCAGGCGCTGCAGGCGGCCCTCAATCCGCCGCAGCCGGGAAAAAAGGAAAAAATTTGCGGCGAAATTTGCTTCCGGGAGGGAGACCGGGTGATGCAAATTCGCAACAACTATGATATAATGTGGAAAAAGGTCGGCGGCGGTGCCGGAAACGGCATATTCAACGGCGATATTGGCACGATTTTGGAGATCGACCCCCAGGAGGATGCCATCCGTATCCGCTTTGATGACCGCGAGGTGCTCTACGATTCGGACATGCTGCCGGAGCTGGAGCTTGCCTACGCCATAACCGCTCATAAAAGTCAGGGCAGCGAATACCGCGCAGTGATCTTCGTCACCTATGCCGGTGCGCCCATGCTGCTGACA
>CALZCW010000129.1 GCA_945635805.1 uncultured Clostridia bacterium | reverse complement strand
TCGCTGGAGGCGCTGAAATCGGAAATCCTCCGCAATGCGGAGACGGTGAGAAGCCGAATGTAATAATGAAACGCCTGTCGGATCAACTGCTTTTCAGTCGATCCGGCAGGCGGTTTTGTATGGGTCAAGTGCCGCTGTCAGGGGCTCCTATTAAGCTTTCCGCAAATTTGCAGATGTCCTCAGCGGCTGCGGCGTTGATATATTTCTTTTGGTTGGCTCTCATCTGGGGGGCAAGCTCCGGCAGCTTTGCCAGCGCGTCCGGCAGTGTCTCAATCTGATTGCCCACGGCAAGGCTCATGCCGCACTGTTGGAAAAACTCCATGTTTTTGTTCTCGCAGCCGGGGATGGGCGAGATGTGGATCAGCGGGGTGCCGCTGACCGCCGCCTCGGTGGAGGAAAGACCGCCGGGCTTGGAGAGGAAGGCGTCGCAGCCCTTCATATACAGGGCCATTTGGTCCGTCGTTCCGATGAGAAGGACCCGGGGGTCGGCACCGTAGTCTGCGCGAAGCTGCTCCAGCAGCGCCTCATTGTTTCCGCAGATCACGATCAGTCGGCAGGACGGCTGTGCTTGCAGATACCGGCAAAGTAGCCCCACCGTTTTGCCGATGAGACCTGCGCCCATGCTGCCGCCGGAGAGCAGAAAATAGCGGTTTTGCGGGTCCAGGCCCAGTTTGTTCAGGGCGTCCTCCCGGGAAATGTCCGACCGGAAGCTCTGGCGCACCGGAATACCGGCGGGGACCAGCTTTTCTTCCGGAATTCCGCGTCGGATAAAATCCGGATTCAGCGCTTTGGCAGGCGTCACATAGTAGTCGCAATCGGTTTCCTCCGTAAAGGGAACGCAGACATAGTCTGTAGCGACGAAGATCCGTTTCGGCAGCGAAATGCCCTTGTGCTTCATATTGGCAAGGATTTCGCCGGGGAAAACATGGGTCATGAAGATCACGTCAAAGGAGTGTTCCTGCAGATAGGTCTGCATTTTGCCCAGCATCCCCTTGTTGGCGGCGTAGACGGGGGAGTGGATGGGCAGACGGCGGTACTCATCGCCCAGCTTGTAAATGACGCCGAACAGCCGCGGCGTCCGCTGCGCAATCTTGATATAGGTGTTTCCGACCTTCCGGTCCAGATTTTTCCCCGCAAGCTCATAGGGGTCGAGCATGACGGCATGATGTCCCCGCAGCGTCAGGGCCTCTTTGATGGCGGCGGCAGCGGCATTGTGACCGCCGCCGGTGCTGCAGGACAGAATCAGCGCATCCAAAGCAGCTTCACCTCCGGTGGAGTTTTTTCTTCCTTGCTTGTGAGCATCCGCGCCGCCACGGCGGCAAAGATCAGGCTGAAGCCGATCCAGATGCAGAGATCACGGGAGAAAACGTACAGGAGAAGCTCGGCACCCAGGTAGGTGGCCAGCGTCCTGTAGTAGTGGGGCGTGATGCGCAGAATCAGGGAGAAGAAAATGAACAGGAGCGCCAGCAGCATGGCGGGAATATAGTTGGGCAGCAGCCCCAGCAGACAGCCGAAGGTCGTGGCGATCCCCTTGCCGCCGCGGAAATGAAACAGCACGGGGAAAATATGGCCGATCACCGGCGCAGCGATGACCAGGGCAAGCAGAAAGGTCGTCTGACCTCTGGTGTAGAGGAAGACGGGGAGAAAGCCCTTCAGCAGGTCGCAGACCAGGGTCAGCGCGCCGCACAGGAAGCCGCCGTTTTGAAAGGCGTTGGCTGTGCCGGGATTTCCGTCGGACGTATTTTCCGTGACGTCGGTTTTTTTCAGCAGCCATCCGAACACCCTGGCGAACAGAATGCTTCCGGCCAGGTATCCGGACAGAATATAGATCATATCTCTCATGATTGGCCCTCGCAAATAACGGGTGCGGATTCCTGACGGCAGGCGCGTACCGAACCGCTTCTACGGTTTTATTATATCGCAAAGGCAGCACGGTGAAAATAGACATTTTTCGCCAAGTGTACATATCCTGCCGGGGCCGATCAAAAGAAAGAACCCCCGCCGGGCTTGTGGAGGGGTGGCCTCGGCGGGGGAGAACCGTATCAGATCCGGTGGGTCAGGATGCCGCGCTTGTCGTGGATGACATTGCGGGGACAGACCATGGCGCAGGCGCCGCAGGAGAGACATTTGTCGGAGAAGATGAAGGCGCGGTTTTCCGAAACCTTGATCGCTCCGGCGGGGCAGGTCTTTTCGCACAGGCCGCAGCCGATGCAGCTGACCTCGCATACGTCCTTGCAGCGGGCGTCCTTGTTGGAGCAGAGGACGACGATGGGGTTGTCCTCCAGCCGCAGGTGGATGACGCGCTGGGGACAGGCCAGGTAGCAGGCGCCGCAGCCGACGCATTTGCTCTCGTCTACCTCGGCCACGCCATAAGAATTCAGCGAGATGGCGCCGAAGTGGCAGGTCTCGATGCAGGTGCCGCAGCCGGTACAGCCGTAGGTACAAAGGTCATAGCCCTCGGGAGACTGTTTCGAACGGCAGCCGCCGTTGCAGTGGACACAGGCAACTTTGGCGGGGAATTTCTTCTTGACGATCATAAGGATCTTCCTTTCTTGACCTGGTTGGGCCGGTGGCAGCGCGTCCCGGTGGGACAAGTTCTACTTGCGCTCATAGGGCGTGTTGCTCAGCGGCAGGCTGAAGCGGCGTTCGCCGTCCAGACGGAAATAGGCGTCGGCAATGGCGGGAGCCGTGGGAATGGAGGTGATCTCACCGATGCCGATGGCACCGCAGGCTACCTTCAGGCCCGGCTTATCCACCACGATGGCCTTGATGGTTGGCGGGATCTCGTGGGCGCGGAACAGGCCCAGCTCACCGTATTTTTCGATGGGCTTGCAGTTGCGGTCGATGGGATACTGCTCCCGCAGGGCGTAGCCCATGGACATGACCACACCGCCTTCGATCTGGCCCTCGCAGGACAGGGGATTGACGGCCTTGCCCACATCATGGGCGGCGACGATGGTGTCGATCTTGCCGGTCTTTTCGTCCAGGATGCAAAGCTGGGTGGCGTAGCCGTAGGCCACATGAGAAACGGGGTTGGGCACGTCGGCGCCCAGGGGGTCCGTCTTTGCCAGGTATTCGCCGTAGAATTCCTGACCGATGAGGTCCGCCAGAGCCTTGCCCTCCTTGGCCGCCATGAGCTTTTCACAGGCACGGCGGCAGGCCTCGCCGGTAATCATGGTCTGGCGGGAGCCGGAGGTGTCGCCGGAATCGGGAGCAATCCAGGTGTTGCTGCGCTCATAGACGATGTCATCGCGGGAAAGGTCGGTGTTGGTGACGATCATCTGCACCAGGACGGTGCCCAGGCCCTGACCGATGCAGGAGGCGCCGCTGTAGATGTGGAGCTTGCCGTCATCCTCGACGATGAGCTTGCAGCGGCCCCAGTCGGGGATGCCGACGCCGACACCGGCGTTTTTCATGGCGCAGGCCAGACCGACGGGCTTTCCGGCGGCGACGGCCTCGTCATAATAGGGCTTGACGGCCTCCAGGGTCTCCACCAGGCCGGTGGAATCGTCCACGATCTGGCCGTTGGGCAAAACGCCCCAGGGGCGGATGGCGTTGCGGTAGCGGATCTCCCAGGGGGAGATGCCCACCAGGTCGGCCATCATGTTCAGCAGGGTCTCCGTGGCAAAGCAGGTCTGGGTGACGCCGAAGC
>CALZCW010000128.1 GCA_945635805.1 uncultured Clostridia bacterium | reverse complement strand
TTGATTAAAAAGTTTCATCAAGAATCCCGTGTGCTGCGCACACTCACATCGTGCTTAAGGCACGCTGTGCCGTCTTGTGCAGAATCTGACGCGCCTGATGGCGCTATAAAAAGGTTTTAAACCTTTTTATCAGATTCTAGTATACCCGAAAGGATGACGAAATGGACACTTTATTCTCGAACGTCACCGTTGTGACCATGGATGAGGATCTGCGGGTGCTGTTTTCGGCCTTTGTCGGCGTCGCCGACGGCAAGATCAGCTACCTCTCCCGCAAGGCGCCGGAGGAGCATCCGGCTCAGATCATCAACGGCGAGGGCATGGTGCTGATGCCCGGCCTCATCAACTGCCACACCCATCTGGCCATGTCTCCCATGCGCGGCTATGCCGACGACGTGGAGCTGCACGAGTGGCTGAACGAATACATCTTCCCCACGGAGGATAAGCTGGACGGACGCTGCGTCAAGGCGGCGACGCTCCTGTCCATCGCCGAATCCCTGCGCTTCGGCACCACCTCCGTGTCCGATATGTATTTCTTCAGCGACGAGGTGGCTCAGGCTGTGGCGGAATCGGGCATCAAGGCCAACATTTCCCGCGCCCTGACCCTCTTCGGCGAGGACTTCGACTTTGAAAAGGACGTGCGCTGCCAGGAGATGGTGGCCCTCAAGGACAAATGGCACGGCTATGACAACGGACGCATCAAGATTGAAGCCGCCATCCATGCCGAATACACCTCCGACTACCGTCTCTGGGACGCCGCCAGCGAATACGCCATCAACGAGGGCATCGGGATGCACGTCCACCTGTCGGAGACCAAATCGGAGCATGAGGCCTGCAAGGAGCGCTATGGCCTGACCCCTGCCCAGGTGCTGGACTGCCACCACGTCTGGGACGCCCCCGCCATCGCCGCCCACTGCGTCTGGCTGGAGCCGGAGGACATGGCCCTGCTTGCCAAGCGCCACGTCTCCGCCGTCCACAACCCCTGCTCCAACCTGAAGCTGGCCTCCGGCTGCGCCAAGGTGGAGGACATGATCCGGGCGGGCATGAATGTCTGCCTGGGCACCGATTCCAATGTCTCCAACAACAATCTGGATATGTTTGAGGAGGTCCGCGCCGCCACGCTGATGGCCAAGGGCCGTTCCCTGGATCCCAAGGCCCTGCCTGCCCATGCAGCCCTGCTCATGGCGACGGTCTGCGGCGCGCGGGCGCAGCGGCGGGAAAAGGAGTGCGGCATGATAAAAGTCGGCATGGACGCCGACCTGATCCTGCTGGATTTTACCCAGCCCCATCTCATGCCCTGCCACAACGTCATGAGCCATCTGGCCTACGCGGCCAACGGACACGACGTGGTCATGACCATGGTCCGGGGAAAGATCCTCTACTCCGCAGGAAAATTCACCACCATTGATCTGGAGGCCGTCGTCCGGGAGCTGGCCGAATATGTCATGCCCCGGATGTTCGGCGGGAAGAAGGAAGGCTGACTTTGGAGAATAAGAACGGAAAAAAGCAAAACTATTTGACCGGTGCGGCAATTCTGTCCCTTTCGACGATCATCGTCAAGGTCATCGGAATGTTCTATAAAATTCCGCTGCAGCAACTGATCGGCGAAAACGGCTACGCCTATTTCACCGCCGCCTACGATATCTACACCGTGCTGCTTGTCATCTCGACCACCGGTCTGCCCATAGCCATGAGCCGCATGGTTTCCGAGGCTCGGACGCTGGGCAACGGGCGTCAGATGCAGCGCATCTACAACACCGCGCTCATTGCTTATCTTGCCATCGGCCTGCTGGGCACGGGTGCAATGATGCTCTTGCCGGATCTGCTCGCAAGCACGGTCATGGGCATTCCCAGCGCGTCCTACTCGATCTTCGCCCTCGGGCCTGCGGTGCTGTGCATCTGTATTGTCTCCGCCTGCCGCGGGCTGTTCCAGGGACAGGGCAACATGACGCCCACAGCAGTCAGTCAGATCATTGAGGCCGTCGGCAAGCTCGTTCTCGGCCTTGGCTTTGCGTGGCTTGTTATCCGCGCCACGGGTGATGAGGCCCTCGCCTCGGGCGCGACCATTGCGGGCATCAGCATCGGCGCGGCTGCCTCGGCAGTCTATCTGCTTTTCAAATACCGCCGCAACCGCCGCGAAATCGCAGCGCTCGGCGGTACGGCGTCTTCCTATCAGTCGACCGCAAAGCGCCTCCTTGCGATCGCTGTGCCGATCACCATCGGTTCTGCCGGCCTGCAGGTCATTAACTTCCTGGACAGCATCACCGTCATGCACCGCCTTGTCTCGGCGGCGGAGCAGACTGCCGTCGGTGCAAGCAACGTCATGGGCCGTCTGCTCACGGTTGCGCAGGAGACTCCCAAGGCGGGATTGTCCGTCACGCAGAACGCCTCTGAGATCGCCAAGGGTATCTACAGCTTCTGCCAGACAATTTTTAATTTCCCGCTGGCGTTTATCCCCTGCATCACCGCGGCCATCATCCCTGCCATTACAAGCCATCTGACACTTGGCGACAAGAAGGGCGTTCGGCTGGTGCAGAATTCTTCCCTTCGCCTGATGGGACTGATCGCCATGCCCTGCGCGGTCGGCGTGCTCGTGCTGGCGGAGCCGATCATGGCGCTGCTCGGCGGTTACAGCGGTGAGCGTCTGACGGTTGCAGGTCTGCTTCTGGCGCTGCTGGCCCCGACCATCCTCATTAACAGCATCACGACCATGACGACCGCCATCATGCAGGCCCATAACCATATGGTGCTGCCCGTCATCAACACCCTCATCGGCGGCCTGGTCAAAATCGCGGTCAATTATATTCTTGTCGGTAATCCCGACATCGCGATCCTCGGTGCGCCGATTGGCACGCTGATTTGCTTCCTGGTCATCATGGTGCTCAATCTCTTCTCCATGCGCCGCGTCCTCGAGGAACCGCCCAGGCTCCTGCCTGCGCTGTGGAAGAGCGGCATTGCCGCCGTCGTGATGGGCGCGGCAACCTACGGGGCATATTATATCCTGTCGAAATTCATCGCAAGCGTTACGATCTGCTGCCTTGGTGCCATCGGCATCGCCGTCATTGTTTATGTGTTCATGGTCATTTTGCTGAAGGTCATCACCTACGAGGACTGTTTGCTCCTGCCGAAGGGTGAAAAGATAGCAAAAATTCTGAAAATCCATTGAATTTTCCTAATTTTTACTTGCGTATTTCATGTTTTTGTGGTAAATTTTATAGGCAGAGAAAATATCGGCAGGTAAAACGGCGGGCAGCGCTCTGCCGGGCTCGCCGAAGGGTTTTCCTGCCGGTGCAAATGATACTATTTGAGAAAGAGGTACTATTATGAACAAGACTGAACTCATCGCTGAGGTCGCCGCCAAGGCCGGCCTGTCCAAGAAGGACGCAGAAAAGGCTCTCGCCGCCGTCGTCGATACCGTGAAGGAAGCCGTCGCCAAGGGTGACAAGGTCCAGCTGGTCGGCTTCGGCTCCTTCGAGCTGAAGTGCCGTGAGGCTCGTATGGGCCGCAACCCCAAGACCAAGGAAGCCATCCAGATTCCCGCTTCCAAGGCTCCCGTGTTCAAGGCCGGCAAGGCTTTCAAGGACGCTGTTGCAAAATAATTTTTGCAGATAGAATACCCGCCGGGATTGGCTTTCCCGGCGGGTATTTTTTATCAGCGTTCTGTGACGTATATTAATACTGATTCTTGATTAAAAAGTTTAATCAAGAATCCCGTGTGCTGCGCAC
>CALZCW010000127.1 GCA_945635805.1 uncultured Clostridia bacterium | reverse complement strand
GGTCCATCAAAGCGGCAATGGCCTCGCCGGTCTTGCCTTTGGATTTCGTTTCAAAGTATTTTCCCAGGGTCACCAGGGTCAGGATCATGGAAGCCGACTCGTAATACAGCTCCCCGCCCTCCTGCCCCAGGGCAAGCTGCACCGTGATAGCGAGCCCGTAGAGTAGCGCCGCGCCGGAACCGACGGCGATCAGCGTGTCCATATTGGGCGCACCGTGGAACAGGGTCTTCATGCCCTTTGTAAAATAGGAGCGGTTGACGATGACCACCGGCAGCGTCAGAGCCAGTTGGATCAGGGCCATCCACACCGTTCCATGAAGGGCATGGGTCAGGGGCAGTCCCAGCATATGACCCATAGAAAAATACATCAGGATCACCAGCAGCGGCACGGAGACATACAGCCGCAGGCGCATTTTTTTCAGTGCTTCCTCCTGGGCAGTGTTCTTGCGCGGGGCGTTTTCCGTCAGCTTCTCGGCGCCGTAGCCGGCCTCCATGACGGCGGCAATGATGGCTTCCGGTGTCAGCCTCGTCTCGTCATAATCGACCTCCATCATTCCCGCCAGCAAATTCACATTGGCACCGCGCATCCCCTCCAGTTTTTCCGTGACGCGCTGCACCCGGGCCGAACACGCCGCGCAGGACATCCCTGTAATGCGATAACGTTCCTTCATCCGCCCACCTCCTTACAGATTATCCTCTGTTTTCTTTGGTTATTTTATACTAACTATAGCACTTTTCCGTCGTTTCCGCAAGGTATGACTTGCAATTTTTCCTGCGCACCGTTATCATGGGGAATGGGGTGAAAAAGAATGACGATACTCTATGAGGATGCCGATCTGCTGGTCTGCGTCAAGCCGCGGGATGTCCTGTCTGCCGCCGATGCCTCCGGCAAGCGCTCCATGCCGGAGCTTCTGTCGCCGCGCATCGTTTTCCCCGTCCACCGTCTGGACCGGGAAGCGTTGGGACTGATGATCTTTGCAAAAACGAAGGCCAGTGCCGCCTTTCTCTCCGGAGCCATGGAAATGGGCTTTACAAAGGAATACCTTGCCCTCTGTGAGGGTCAGCCGGAGGCGGAAGGGACGCTCACGGACCTCCTCTACCATGACAGGGTCAAAAACAAGACCTATGTAGTCAAGCGGAAGAGAAACGGTGTCCGGGAAGCGCGGCTCTCCTATCGGGTTCTGCACGGCGGCGATCACTCTCTGCTTCTGGTGCGCCTGTTCACGGGCCGCACCCATCAGATCCGCGTTCAGTTTGCCTCCCGTGGCTTTCCCCTGGTCGGCGACCGGAAATACGGGGCAAAGACCGGCGGTAAGCTGCAGCTTTATTCCTGGCGTCTGTCCTTCCCCCACCCCGACGGGCGGCACATGGCCTTTACGCTGCCGGAGGAATATCTTGACACCGGTCTGCCGCCGCTGCAAGACGGATTTTCCTTGTAAAATCCGCGCAAATGATGTATACTAATCAAAAATAATACCTGCTTTCTTTTGGAGGTCTTTTTTATGGCAATCCGCAAAGGACTGGACGCCTATCTGGTTCCCGGCAAACACATTCATCTCATCGGCATCGGCGGCGTTTCCATGCGGCCCCTGGGTCTTGTGCTGCGGGGCATGGGCATGGTGGTCACCGGTTCGGACATGAACTCCTCTGTCTCCACCGATGAGCTCATCGCCAAGGGCATCGAAGTCCATATCGGCCACAGCGCCAAAAACATCGAGGGCGCCGACTGCATTATCCGCACCGCAGCGGCTCACAATGACAATCCCGAGATCGCCGCTGCCCGCGCCATGGGCATCCCGGTCTTTGAACGCGCCCAGGCCTGGGGCCTCATCATGCGCGAATATAAAAACGCCATCTGCATTTCCGGCACCCACGGCAAAACCACCACCACTTCCATGATCACCCAAATTTTCATGGAGGCAGGGCAGGACCCGACGGTGATGCTGGGCGGTTATCTTCCGCTGCTCAAGGCCGGACACCGGGTGGGTAACGGTGACACCATCATCATGGAGAGCTGTGAATACTGTGACTCCTTTTTGAATTTTTATCCCACCGTCGCCATCATCAACAACATTGAAGCCGACCACCTGGACTACTTCAAGGATCTTGCCGCCGTAGAGCGCTCCTTCCGCAAGTTTGCCGGTCTGGTGCCCCGCACGGGCCACGTTATCGCCAACGGCGACGATCAGAACACCGTCGATACTCTGGCGGACCTGAACTATCTCTCCTTCGGCATGGACAAAAAGAACGACGTACACCCGGAAAACCTCTCCGAGGATCTGCGTTCCTTTGACATCATTTGCTTCGGCAGGCTTTACTGCCATGTTCAGTTGGGCGTCTGCGGCAGGCACAACGTCTATAACGCCCTGGCGTCAGCCTCAGCCGCCTACGTCATGGGTCTGGAGGGCGAAGCTGTCACCCGCGGGCTTGCCTCCTTTACCGGCGCAGGCCGTCGGATGGAGCACAAGGGCAGCTACCACGGCGCGGAGGTCTATGACGACTACGCCCACCATCCCGGCGAGCTGAAAGCCCTCATCGACGCGGTGAAGACTTTGAACTACCGCCGCATCATCCTGGCTTTCCAGCCCCACACCTATACCCGCACCAAGGCCCTGTTTGACGATTTTGTCCGGCAGCTCCGGCGGGTGGACGTGGCGGTCCTTGCGGAGATCTATGCCGCGCGAGAGAGCAACAAGCTGGGCATCTCCTCCCGCGACCTGGCCCAGCAGGTCGACGGCGCGGTCTTTTTTGAGACGCTGCCGGAGGTCGCCGCCTATCTGAAGTCCATAGCCCGGGAGGGCGACATTATCATCACCGTCGGCGCCGGTGACATCTATAAAGCCGGGGAGCTGCTGCTGAAATAACGGGAGGTACCCATGAGAATCGCGTTTTTCGACACAAAGAGCTACGATAAAACCAGCTTCGAGGCCTGCAAAGGCAATCTGAAGTTCCGTTTTTTTGAGTCCAAGCTGAACGAGGACACGGCGGACCTGACCAAAGGCTTCGATGCCGTCTGCGTCTTTGTCAACGACACCCTGAACGCCGCCGTTATTGACCGCCTCTACGAAAACGGCGTGCGGCTCATCGCCCTGCGGTGCGCGGGCTTCAACAACGTAGACGTGAAGCATTGCTTCGGAAAGATCCATGTGGTCCGTGTCCCCGCCTATTCCCCCTACGCCGTGGCAGAGCACGCCATGGCCATGCTCCTGACCTCCAACCGCCGCATCCACAAGGCCTACAACCGCACCCGGGAATTCAACTTTCGCCTAGACGGCCTGACGGGCTTTGACCTCCACGGCAAGACCATCGGTGTGGTGGGCACAGGCAAGATCGGCCGTGTGTTCATCGACATCTGCCGGGGCTTTGGGATGCAAGTGCTGGCTTACGACAAGTATCCCGTCCAGGACGCCGGTTACGACTATGTCAGTCTGGACGAGCTGTTCCGCCTGAGTGACATCATCTCCCTCCACTGCCCTCTGACAGAGGAGACCTATCACATCATCGACGCCGCCGCCATTGAAAAGATGAAAAAGGGCGTCTACCTGCTCAACACCTCCCGCGGCGCCCTCATTGACGCCGAGGCCCTGCTGGAGGGCATCAAGTCCCGAAAGGTCGGCGCCGCCTGTCTGGACGTTTATGAGGAGGAGTCAGACATCTTCTTTGAGGACTTCTCCGGCCACATCGTGGAGGACGACACTCTGGCGCGGCTGATCTCCATGCCCAACGTCCTGCTCACCTCCCACCAGGCCTTCCTGAC
>CALZCW010000126.1 GCA_945635805.1 uncultured Clostridia bacterium | reverse complement strand
GTATCCTTTTGTTGAAGAATATAAATGTAACTGGGAATCACTTCCTTTGGAGCTGTCCAAGCAGAAGTGATTCCCGTTTTTTGTAATATTAGCATTATATAGAAATAGCGGTCTGCCGGTGGCAGACCGCTACATTACCCATGGAAGGGAAGAATTAACGATTACTTCTTGAGGGATTCAGCAACAGCAACCGCGACGGCGACAGTAGCGCCGACCATGGGGTTGTTGCCCATGCCCAAAAAGCCCATCATCTCGACGTGAGCCGGGACAGAGGAGGAGCCGGCAAACTGGGCATCAGAGTGCATACGGCCCATGGTGTCGGTCATGCCGTAGGAGGCGGGACCTGCTGCCATGTTGTCCGGATGGAGGGTACGGCCCGTACCGCCGCCGGAAGCCACGGAGAAGTACTTCTTGCCCTGCTCGATGCATTCCTTCTTGTAGGTGCCTGCAACGGGATGCTGGAAGCGGGTGGGATTGGTGGAGTTGCCGGTGATGGACACGTCCACGCCCTCGTGGTGCATGATGGCAACGCCCTCGCGGACGTCGTCGGCGCCGTAGCAGCGGACGTTGGCGCGCTCACCCTCGGAGTAACGGATCTCGCGGACGATCTTCAGCTCGCCGGTGAAGTAGTCAAACTGGGTCTGCACATAGGTGAAGCCGTTGATACGGGAGATGATCTGAGCGGCGTCCTTGCCCAGACCGTTGAGGATGACGCGCAGGGGACTCTTACGGGCCTTATTGGCGTTGCGGACGATGCCGATAGCGCCTTCTGCGGCGGCAAAGGACTCGTGACCGGCCAGGAAAGCGAAGCACTTGGACTCCTCGCTCAGGAGCATGGCGCCCAGATTGCCGTGGCCCAGACCGACCTTGCGGTCATCGGCGACGGAACCGTCGATGCAGAAAGCCTGGAGGCCTTCGCCGATCTTCTTGGCGGCTTCCGCAGCGGAGGTCACGCCGGACTTCAGCGCGATAGCAGCGCCGACGGTGTATGCCCAGCAGGCGTTTTCAAAGCAGATGGGCTGGATGCCCTTGACGATCTCATAGGGATCAAAGCCGGCAGCCTTGCAGATGTCGCGGCACTCTTCCACGGAGCCGATGCCATAAGAGGCGAGGACACCGTTGATTTTGTCGATTCTTCTTTCGTAACTTTCAAACAAAGCCATTGTGCGTTCCTCCTTCTCTTATTCCTGACGCGGGTCAATGTACTTGGCGGCATTGTCGAACTGACCGTAGTGGCCCTTGGCCTTTTCCACGGCTTCGTTGGCGTCCATGCCCTTCTTAATGAAGTCCATCATTTTGCCGAGGTTGATGAACTCATAGCCGATGATCTCGTCGTCCTTGTTCAGCGCGACGCGGGTGCAGTAGCCTTCGGCCATCTCCAGATAGCGGGGGCCCTTTTCCTTGGTGGCGAACATGGTGCCCACCTGGCTGCGCAGGCCCTTGCCAAGGTCTTCCAGGGAAGCGCCGACGGCAAGACCGCCCTCGGAAAAAGCGGACTGAGTGCGGCCATAGACGATCTGCAGGAACAGCTCACGCATGGCGGTGTTGATGGCGTCGCAGACCAGGTCGGTGTTGAGAGCCTCCAGCAGGGTCTTGCCGATGAGGATCTCAGAGGCCATGGCGGCGGAGTGGGTCATACCGGAGCAGCCCAGCGTTTCCACGAGAGCTTCCTCGATAATGCCGTTCTTGACGTTCAGGGTCAGCTTGCAGGCGCCCTGCTGCGGTGCGCACCAGCCGACACCGTGGGTGAAACCGGAAATGTCGCTGATTTGCTTGGCCTGGACCCACTTGCCTTCCTCAGGAATGGGAGCCGGGCCGTGGTATGCGCCCTTTGCGATCGGACACATATGCTGTACTTCTGTTGTGTAGATCATTGCAATATTCCTTTCCGCTGCGCCGTAAAAGGCGCAAAAATATAACAAATGGAAACAGAGAAATCGAAATAACCGATTTTCCCGAATTCTACCCGTATTATACAAAAAACTGCGTCGGTTGTCAACGCGAGAATGATGGAAAAAAGAGTGCGCTGCAAAATTTTGGCATTTTGCAGCGCACCTTGTCATTATTCGTTGTAGTTGCCGTAGACCCAGGCGTTGGGGAGCAGACGGGAGCTGATGTTCAGGTTGGAGCAGCGGGTGACGTACTCACCGTCGTAGTACATGACAGCGCTGGTGCCACCGTCCACGCTCATGGCTGTGTAGCCCTCGTGGCGTTTGAGAATGTGAGCGCAGGTCTCAACGTCTGTGCCGATGGAGCGGCCCACCTGACGTCCCTCGATGACCAGCATCAGGATCTCGCCGCGCTCGGACTGGCCGATGGCAGCGCGGGGGTTAATGCCGTTCCAATCGTAGAAGCCGCCCACCATCAGTTCACCGTCGATGATCAGGGCAGGGGAGAATTCCACTGCGTCGGTGGTGTCAGGGGTAGTTTCGGTATTGGAATCGCAGATATAGAAGCGGTTGTCCGTGGCAAGCTCGATACGCTTGTAGCCGGACTCGTTGTAGTGGATGCCGTAGCCGACGCCCTCGCACATGGTATAGCCGGCAAGAATACCGCCGCTGCCGTTTCCGCCCGGATCATAGAAGCCGCTGCCGGTCATGCCGATAACGCCGCCGCTTCCCTCAACGATCTCGCCCATGGTCTGACCGTAGGAGCCAATACCCTCGGAGGCCTCGCAGCGAAGCTGAGACGGGTCCTTGCAGATGGCCAGAACGCCCAGATAGCCGGTGCCGGTGACGCGGACCAGTAGGATCTGGTTTTTGGCATCCACGGCCAGGACCTGCTCGCCCTGGGAGGTGTAGATGGTGGTGCCTTCATCATAAAGGCCCGCTTCGTTGATATAGATATTCTCCCAACCGTTGGCCAGAACGTCCGGATGCTCGTCCAGGTAGTCCTCAAAGGAACTGCGGTTCAGCTCCCAGAACAGCTCATAGAAAGCCTCCTCAGCGGCGTTGACATCGGGCTCGGTCGCCTCCGTACTCTCATTCGGCTCAGTGGATTCCGTGGGAGCGGCGGATTCTGTCGGCGTCGGGCGCTCACTATTTACGCCGACCTGGGAATTTTTGATATACTGCATTTTGGCCGAAACATTGTCAACCATGTATTTCGGCAGGAAATAGTCTGCGATCCAGCGGTGGGAATTGGTCTCCAGCGCAGTGCCAATAAAGTCCTCACGCAGGGATTTGATGGCACCAATATCGGTAAAGACTACAAAGCAGTACAGCAGCTCACAAAACAAAACAACACAGAGTAAAACGGCAAAGACACGCAGAGCGCTGCGCTTCTTTTTCTTCTTCTTTCTTTTCGGTTGATCCTCTCTGACCACTTCCGGCTGCTCAATGTCATCCGGAAGTTCAAAGTAATCCTTGTCAAAGCCCTCGATGGAGCAACACCTCCTTGTAAGAATTCGAATATCATGACCACTGAGAGGGGCATGACCGTACGTCTATGTTTTCGTCTCCCGGCATAACCGGAAGAAAAGACGGTGATCCATGTTTTTTCCAACCACGCTGGCCTATTATATCATACTTACCCACCTGTGTAAACATAAATTCTGACCAAAAATGTTAACTTTTTGCATCACTGGATGGAATTTCCAATGGAGAACAGATCAGCCGAAAAGCTGCTTTTTTCGGCGCTTATGGAAAAAAGTCTGCTGCAGGAGTTTTCCTGCAGCAGACGAATTGATGACTGGATTGATATCAATCCTTGTAGAGCTCGACCAGCTTGAGCAGATGCTCATAGCGCTCCTTGGCAGCAGCCTCGTTGCGGGCG
>CALZCW010000125.1 GCA_945635805.1 uncultured Clostridia bacterium | reverse complement strand
TTTGAAACGAAATCCAAAGGCAAGACCGGCGAGGCCATTGCCGCTTTGATGGACCTGTCGCCCCAGACGGCACTGGTGGAGCGGGACGGTGCGTGGATCGAGATTCCCACCTCCCAGGTGTGTCTCGGCGACCGGGTTCAGGTACGCCCCGGCAGCAGGATCCCCGTTGACGGGACGGTGCTGGAGGGCGAGTCCGACGTAGACGAAAGCGCCCTGACGGGAGAGAGCCTGCCGGTCCATAAGGCGGCGGGCGACACTCTGGCGGCGGCCACCATGAACCAGACCGGCGCTTTGACCTTCCGCGCCGACAAGGTGGGCGAGGATACGACCCTGGCCCAGATGATCCGTCTGGTGGAGGAGGCCGGCAGCTCCAAGGCGCCCATCTCCCGCCTGGCCGACAAAGTGGCGGGGGTGTTCGTGCCCGTGGTCATCGGCATTGCCCTGCTGACCTTTGCCGCCTGGATGCTGGCGGGCAGAGAGCTGTCTTTCGCGTTGTCTGCGGCTATTTCCGTACTGGTGATCTCCTGCCCCTGCGCGTTGGGTCTGGCAACTCCGGTGGCCATTATGGTCAGCACCGGGCGCGGCGCGAAATTCGGCATTCTGGTCCGTTCGGCGGAGGCGTTGGAGATGCTCCATCATGTGGACACGGTGGTCATGGACAAAACGGGCACCCTGACCGAGGGAAAGCTCTTCGTCACCGACGTGATGGGCCCCGACCCGGAGCGGCTTTTGAAAACCGTCTGCGCAATGGAGCAGTATTCCGAGCATCCCATTGCCCGCGCCGCCATGGCCGAAGGTGAAAAGCGCGGCCTGCCGGTCCCCGTGCCGGAGCGGTTCGAGGCCGTTCCCGGCAAGGGCGTCTCCTGCCTGCTGGAGGGAACGGAATACTTCTGCGGCAGCGCGGCCTTCCTGCAGGAAAACGGCGTGAAGGTCCCGGCGCAGGAGCTTCCTGCCAAGACCCTGCTGCTTTGCGGCAGCCAGGAGGAATACCTTGGTATGCTTGCCATGGCGGACGTGGAGAAGAAAAACGCCCGTGCGGCGGTGGAGAATCTCCACGCCATGCACCTGCGGGTGAAGATGCTCACCGGCGACAACCGTGCGACGGCAGAGATGATCGCAAGGAAGCTGGGCATTGACGAGGTCAGCGCCGAAGTCCTGCCGGCCCATAAGGAGCGGGAGATCGCCGCCCTGCAGGAGAGCGGACAGAAGGTCGCCATGGTGGGCGACGGCATCAACGACGCGCCCAGCCTGGTTCGTGCGGATGTGGGCATTGCCATTGGCGCGGGGACGGATATCGCCATTGAGGCGGCAGACATCGTCCTGATGCGCAGCGACCCGCTGGATGTGGCCACGGCGGTGGCCCTCAGCAAGGCAACCATCCGCAATATCAAAATGAATCTGTTTTGGGCGTTTTTCTATAACAGCCTGGGCATCCCCATTGCCGCAGCGGGACTTCTCAATCCTATGATCGCTGCGGCGGCCATGAGCTTCAGCTCCGTGTGTGTGGTCAGCAATGCACTGCGGCTGCGTTCCTTCCGTCCAAAGCTGAAATCCTCACCGAAAGGAGGGACCGGCATGGTCATTCATATCGAAGGCATGATGTGCCAGCACTGCAAAGCAGCAGTGGAGAAGGCCCTGCGCGCCGTGGACGGTGTGGAGAGCGTTGAAGTCAGCCTGGAAGACAAGTGCGCCACCGTCACCGGCAGCGCAGACCCGGCGGCGCTGAAACAAGCCGTCGTCGACGCGGGCTATGAAGTAAAGGAATAAACTGGCGATTTCTGCCGTATATAGAATAATTTCTCACCTCTGCACGGGGAAATTGCCGCGCAGAGGTGTATTTTTTTCGATTTTTGTGAAATTTTACCATGACATTTTTCAAAAAATATGGTATAATATACATTAGAGAAGATGAAAGGGGTGCGGCGGCGTGTACAGGATCGGTGAAACGGTGCTCTATGGTACGGAGGGCGTGTGTACCATTATCGAGGTTCGCGAAATGAAAATCGGTCGCGAAACGGCCAAGTATTATGTTCTGCGGCCTGTCTATCGGGAAGGCTCAACGGTCTTTGTGCCGGTGAACAACCAGATGCTGCTGGCAAAAATGCGACCGCTGCTCTCCGTGGACGAGATTAACGCAATGCTGATGGACATCAGCCGTGAGGAGGAGTGCTGGATCGAGGACGCCGCCCAGCGGAAAACGGAGTTTCAGAGGATCCTGCTTGGCGGCGACCGGCAGGAACTGCTGCGGATGATCCGCACCCTCTATCTCCACCGGCAGTGCCTCCAGGAGAAGGGGAAGCGCCTGCGCACCAACGACGATCAGATGCTCCGCGACGCGGAAAAGCTGCTCAACGACGAGTTTGCCCTGGTGCTGGGGATCAAGCAGCGGGAGGTGCCGGAGTATATTCGTCAGCGCCTGGAAGAAGCCGGTTAGCAGCATTGCCCAGCGGCAAGGTGTGCAAAAACCGGGCACATAGAGATTTATCGGGAAGTGAATTGACATACCCTCCTGTTTGCGTTATGATAAGCAAAACACAAACAGGAGGGTTTTTGCGCACTATGGAGAAGATTTATACAGAAAATGCACCTGCCGCGATCGGCCCGTATTCTCAGGCGATGAAGGTGGGAAATCTGGTCTACACATCCGGTCAGATCCCGATTGACCCGGCGACCGGCAACATTGAGTCGCAGGACATCACCGGCCAGACCGAACAGGTCATGAAGAACCTGGATGCCGTTCTTACCGCGGCGGGAAGCTCTTTTGGCAAAGCGGTCAAGACGCTTTGCTTCTTGAAGGACATGGGCGATTTTGCCGCCTTTAATGAAGTTTACGCAAAGTACTTCACCGGCAAGCCTGCCAGAAGCTGTGTTGCGGTTGCTGCGCTGCCGAAGGGGGCCTTGGTCGAAGTCGAAGTTGTTGCTGAGGTATAGTAGAAAAGCTGGTGCTGATGGAATTCCATCGGCACCAGCTTTTGTAAGCCTATTTTCCCAATTCCTGATTGCGGCGGAAGGCGGCGAGGACGGCATTTTCCGCAGCGGCGCGGAAGGCTCCGTCCTCCAATGCTTTCACGCCGGCAATGGTGCTTCCGGCAGGGGAGCAGACGGCATCTTTGAGCTTTTCCGGATGTTCACCCGTCTCGAGAACCATCTTTGCCGCACCGAGGACGGTCTGCGCCGCATACTCCAACGCAGTTTTTCTCGGCAAACCGCACGAAACAGCGGCATCTGCAAGAGACTCAATAAAAATGTAGACAAATGCAGGCCCGCAGCCGGAAACGGAGCTGGCGGCATCGATCAGGTTTTCCGGCAGCGGAGCCACCAGACCGGCACCCTTCAGTACCTTTTCAAGGGCGTCGAAATCCGCCTGAGTCACCTGGGCGTTGCCGCAGTAGGGGATGACGCCCTCTCCGACTAATGCGGGCGTGTTTGGCATGATACGAATGACGGGGTAGCTGCCGCCTGCCAACTGAGCAATGCGGTTGGAAGTCAGACCGGCTGCCATGGTTACAAGGACGAAACGATCGGCTCTCGCAGCGAGCATGGGAGCGATTTCTTCCAAAAGCTCCGGCATTTTCTGCGGCTTTACGCCGAGAAAAATCATCTCCGCGCTTGCGGCCAATTCGCTGTTGCGCGCAGCGGTGCAGCCGACTTCATCAGCAAAGCGCTGTGCTTTTTCCAACGTTCTGCTGCTGACCCAAACCGATGCAGCGCCAAGGGCTTTGACGGCGATTTTTGCCAACGTGCCGCCCATATTGCCGACGCCGATGAATCCGATCTTATCCATGCCGTTCACCTCA
>CALZCW010000124.1 GCA_945635805.1 uncultured Clostridia bacterium | reverse complement strand
TTGTAGCTGACCTCCTTGCCGTCGGGCAGCTCGCGTTTTTCCTCGGACTTGCTCTCCTCCACGTCCACGTCGCAGCCGGTGACCTGGGAGAAATCCAGCACGTCGGGATTGGCCTCCTGCCAGCGCCGGGCAGAGGTCACCATGAATTTTCCGGCATCCTCGTCCAGCAGCACCTTGGTATCCATGCCAAGGGTGCGGGTGACGTTGAATTTTTCCACCTCCGCCCGGTTTGCCTCGCGGTATTCCAGTTGGGAGCGGATCTCCTCCACCGTGCTCTGGCGGCGCTCAGAAAACCAGGGAGAGAGCTTCTTGGCACACTCCTTGCACAGGTTGCCGTCCTCTAATTTGCGGTTGCCCAGGAGACCGATCTCCCCGCCGCAGATGTCGCAGTTTTTCTTTTCAAACAGTTTTCCAAAGAAGCCCATCTGTGGTTTCCTCCCTTACAATATGTAGATTACTTGATCACGATGCTGCCGAGGATGGCCAGCACGTCCGCGTCGGTGGGGGTGATGGGATCATCCTCGCCGAGGCTCATGGTGACCTGGAGCTGCACGTCGCCCGTGGTCCAAATAACAGCTATGGGGGTGTCAAGGCTGGTGCCGGTGAAGCCGTTCCAGGTGTAGCCGCCGGCCTGAATGGGCTCGAGATCGGCAGTGTCGTCATAAAAATCCTTCATGTCGGTGTACATGGTGTTGTCCGGATAGTAGTTGATCTGGACATAGGGCTTGGAGAACAGGTCCCATTCCGAGTCGCCGCCCTTGCAGATCTGCAGGGCAGTGGGGTCGTAATCACCGTCGTACTCGTCAAGCGTATCCGAAACGGGGAACTCCTTCCAGCCGTCGGGGACAAGTACGGTGAATTCGCCGGCGTCGTAGGTCTCGCCCTTGACTTCCTCCGGCGTCTCGGGGGTCTTGCCGCCGCAGCCGGCCAGAACAGACGCGCAGAGCGCCAGGGCAAGCAGCAGAAGCAATGCTTTTTTCATGGTCTTTTTCATTTTCAGTTACATCCTTTCCTTATTACACTACCATCTCCACCAGAGACGGCGTCACCGGAGCGCCCTGCTCATTTAACTGAGAAGCACAGTGAACACACATATCCAGATCCTCGCAAATCAGGAAGCACCGGTTGCAGACCGTTCTGCGGCAGATCGGGCAGCGGTTGAAAATATCCGTTGCCTCCCTCACCGCGTCGTTTTTTGCAAGCTCGTGTTCTTTCTGATACAGGGCGTCGAAGATGACCTGCTTTCCCTCGCTTTTCGGATGCACGCCCGCCTTGGAGAAGCGGGTCTGCCGGCTGCTCCAGACCTGGCCGCATTCGGCACAGCGGATGGAAAAGCAAAATACGTCCCGCGTGGAGCAGTCTTTCAAGAGGGCTTTTACGATTTCTCTCAACGCCGTTCACCGTCCTTTGCGTTTCGGATGATCTCAATATATTGAATCATATGCAGGAAATCCATGGTACTCAGGCTACTTTTCGGAAAAAGTAGCCCAAGTATAAGTGCAGCCTGCACAATTTCTGTTGTCTGCATTTGTACATTCCGCCCAATAGCAACAATTCGCCGCGCACAGGAAATACGTGTGCGCGGCGGACAGATTTAACAGTATGTTCTCTTCACAGCGTGTCCGTCAGCTCGTTCAGACGGCCCAGGCGGCGGAACAGGTCGATATAGAGCATCAGCTCGTCACGGGAGGAGATGCCCAGCTTCTGATAGATGTTGCTGTTGTGCTTTTTGACGGTGTGGATGCTGATAAAGGCCAGCTCCGGGATCTCCGTGATCTCATGCCCGTCGATGTAGTATTTCATGATGGTCCGCTCCGCCGTGGAGAGGGTCTTGGCCCGGTCGGCAAAGGACCGAAACAGCTCCTCCATATCCGGCGGCAGGGCGTTTTCCCGTTGCAGCGCTTTTGCGTTGGACCGGGAGGAGACAAAGGCCACCAGTTCATCCAATTCGGAAATACCCGTCTCGCCCTCTCCCGTGACCTCCTCGGAGCGGATGGCCTGAAGGGTCTGCAGAATCGGCTGGACAAAACGCTTTGACAGGAATACGGACAGGCCCACCGTCGCCGCCAGAAGCAGCAGGGAGCAGAGGATCAGCACTGTGCGGTTGGTATCGCGGCAGGCGGCGTAGGTGCTTTCCGGGATCAGCACCGCCACCGACAGGCCGCCGTTCTCGCTGTTCACGTCCGTCTGGCTGTGCAGGCCGATATACCGATCGCCGCCGCAGGAATAGGTATTGAAGTAGCGTCCGTGTTGAATGCTGAGCATATCAGCGTCTGTGAGGAAGGTGCCGTCGGCGCTGCCTGCCATGCCCTTATCCAGCAGGAGCTTGCCGCCCTCCACCGGTGCGATCACTGTGATCATCGGGCCGAAGGAGCTGTTCAGCTCCGGGTGGGACAGGTAGCAGTACAGGGAGGACAGCTCCACCCCGCACAGGCCGCAGACCTTGCCCGACGGATCCAGGATGGGGACGCACAAAAGCTGCACATCCTCCCAGGTGTCGGTCAGCCGGAAGCGCCCGGTCCAGCGGCAGGAGTCAGCCAGACGTCCTACCTCCGTCTGCATCCAGGCATCATAGCCGGGGAACAGGTCGGTGTCAAATTCCAGATTCCAGCGGTTGTGCAACTCCAGCTGCTCTGCCCGGGCGATCTCCGGGATGCCTCGGAAAAAGACCACGTCCTGGTCCGCCGCGCCTTTGGCATGAAAATTCGCGTAGCGCAGATAAAGGCCCGAGGCAGAATGGGAAGCCTTGTCGGAGCTTGTATTGGTGGTGGCGTCGAGCACCAGGTAAGCGCCGCTGCACGGGGACAGCCGCAGGGTCATATACAGCCGCGACAGCAGCTCCTCCTGCAGCTTCTGCAGAAGCTCCGGGTTGTCGTTGAGGTCCTCCGTCGTCAGCCCGTTTCCCGTCAGCACACTTTCCAGGGTCCGCGAGATCTGCTCCGACAGGGCAATGCTGTTGGCCTCCAGCGATTCCATGTGCTGGTTGACCTGTAATTGTGCATTGTCCAACTGCAATTGCAGTGTTTCTCCCGCTTTCTGGGCGTCGTTGGAGAAAACGCCGGTAATGTTGAGAATCAGGAACACCACGGCTACGATGGCCAGGAGCATCGAGAGCCAGTAGAGCAGCAGACGGCGCTGCATACTGACGCTCTGCTTTTTGATCTGGGCGGTCAGCCGCAGTATCTCTTTCAGTCTGCCCATTCTCGCCCTCCTTCCCTCTGCCGCAGGGAATGGATGTCCGCCAAAACCGCTGCGGATTTTCTTCCCCGAAAAACGGAATTATTTGTCGTAATATGCTTTCAAATCCTGCAGCACGGTCTGCGACACGGCTTTCAGGTCGTCTCCCGCCTGGTAGTTCTTGGCGGCGGCGCTCAGCAGCAGCCGCACCTGGTCCTCAAAGGACGTCTCTATCGAAAGATAGTCCTCCCGCTGGGGTGCCGTATAGAAGGTATATTCCTCCTGGGTCTGCAAAAATGCACGGTACAGCTCCCGGTATTTCGGGTCCTCCAGCTTCTCGATAGCTCCGGGGAGGTAGGTATCGAAGGCCTCCTGGGTCACGGGCATATAGCCCAGGCGCGTGACCAGCTCCACGTTCTGCTCCGGCGCGGTCAGCCATTTGAGGAAGACCATGGCCGCCTCTTCCCGCTCCGGCGTGGACTTGACGGTGCAGATGCCCGCGCCCCGCTGCATGACCAGCTTTTCCCCGTCCTCAAACACCGGGCAGGGACGGGCGATAAATTCGATCTCCTCCGAGGTATTGTCGGAATAGGTCACAATGTCGGAATAATACAGGACGCTGGCC
>CALZCW010000123.1 GCA_945635805.1 uncultured Clostridia bacterium | reverse complement strand
CTAAGGGCTAAGGACTAAGGGTGAATGACTGATGTGTCTGCTTCGCAGACGAATGAAAAGGCACGGCAGAGTCGCCGTGCCCTACGTCTATATATGAAACCTGTCTGCCCACAGGCTGCCGCAGGCAGCCTCATGACTTGTTCACCATTCACCGTTCGTTGTTCCCTGCTCCCCAGCCGCCGCTCCTACAAAGCTCCCGCAGGCGGTCGTTGAGCTTGCTGTAGATACGCCGCACGAACCACGGCTCCGTGGAGGCCCGCAGGGCTTCCTCCGGCGTGAACCACCGGACACCGCTGTTTTCGCCCTCGCAGATGTGAAGCTCCGCTGTGCTGTCGGCCTCCAGCAGATAGGTCACGTTCAGGTGCAGATGGCTGGAGACGTAGGCGCCGCGCTTTTCGTGGCCGTCCACCGTCAGGCACTCCAGAGAAAAAATGTCCTCCGTGACGGGCCGGACATCCTCCAGACCCGTTTCCTCCCGACATTCCCGCAGGGCCACCTGCAGCAGATCCCGTTCGCCGTCGGCGTGACCGCCGCACCAGGACCAGGAATCGTAGATATTGTGATAGACCATCAGCACCCGCGAGCGGGTCCGGTCGGTGACCCAGGCCGAGGCGGTCATGTGGGCCAGACGGTTGGTGCGCAGATAGGCGTCGTCGTGGCGGCGCAGAAAGTCCAGCATCAGCGCCCGGTCCATCTCCTCCTGTTCGTTTTTCGGCAGATAGGCTTCAATCTTTTTCAGCATAGGTCCCTCCGTGTCGATTTCCGTCGGCTGTTTTTGAAACCATTATACACCCTTCCCCGCTGCCGCGCAAGGCTTTTCCCGCCGCCTATGACGGCAGCGGGGAATATGTATCTTTTCCGCCGGCGTCGCATATGCTCTGGGGGAGGGATTTTTTTGAAAAAGGTATTTTTTTTGACGGCGGTGGTGGCATCCCTGGCGGGCGCGGCCCTGCATTTTCTCCACGACGCGCTGCCCAACGTTCTGACGGCGCTGATCTCCCCGGTCAACGAGAGCGTCTGGGAGCATCTGAAGCTGCTCTACTGGCCCATGCTTCTGTCGGGCTTTTTCCTGTCGCGTCAGGCGGGAAAGGAGGCGCGGCGCCGCTTGACGCAGGCGGGGGAATACGGGGAGACGGCCACCACTCTGACGGTCGCCCGGGAACGGCACCGGCTCTGGGGCGGGATCTTTGCGGCGGAGCTGATCATGCCGGTGTTTCTGCTGGGGGTCTACTATCTGCTGCAGCGGCTGCTCGGCGGCACGGGGCTGGTGGTGGACGTGGTCTTATACTTCGCCGCCATGGCCCTGGGCTATGGGATTGCCTGCGGCCTCTACCGCAGCGGCAGGGCGGAAGCTGCCGCACCCTGGCTGCTGCTGCCGGTGGTGTTTTACGGCGCTGCCCTGGTTCTGTTCACCTTTGCCGCGCCGGGACTGTCCATATTCCGTCCGCCCGTAGGCGGCTGAGCCTCCAAAGCCGCCCACATCTTGTGTCTGACGGGAAAAATGGCCACAACTTTTGCCTTTCTGCGGAAAAATTGAAAAAATCGGTTGACTTTTCTCCGGCTTTTGCGCTATAATACTATCCGCATGACTATGTGTCACTATTATTTGATTGCTACGGCGCTTCCCGGATAGCCGGGACCGCTGTTGAGCATAATCTTACAGGAGGTGTACTCGAGATGCTGCGTACCTATCAGCCCAGAAAGCGCCATCGCGCAAAGGTCCATGGATTCCGCAAGAGAATGGCTACCGCCAACGGCCGCAAGGTTCTTGCCCGCCGCCGTGCGAAAGGCAGAGCTGTCCTGTCCGCCTGAGGAACCGTGACCGCACCATACTGTTTGAACGTCAACCTGGGGCGAACGGAGTGATCTGTTCGCCTTTTTCACATGGCGAAGAAGGAGAGCCCATGGTCGTCCCGCTGAAAGAAAACGCGGCGTTCCGCCGCCTTTATTATAAGGGAAAGAGCGCCGGCAACCGCTATCTGGTGATCTACTGCGCCCGCAACCGGCTGGAGGTCACCCGGGTGGGTCTGACCGTCAGCACCAAGCTGGGACATGCCGTGGTGCGCAACCGTGTGCGCCGCAGGCTGCGGGAGATCGTGAGGCACAACGCTTCCTGCCTGCCGTCGGGCTATGACATTGTCATCGTGGCCAGGACCGCAGCGGTGGAGGCGGAATTTGCCGCCCTGGAAAAGTCCTTCCGCACATTGACCGGACGGCTGGGGTTGAGCGCCCTATGAAGCGGCTCCTTCTGTTTCTCATCCGGTTTTACCGCAGGCACATTTCCCCCGCCTTTCCCGGCAAATGCCGGTTTATTCCCACCTGCTCGGAATACGGCCTGGAGGCCATCGAAAAGTACGGCGCGTGGAAGGGCGGATGGCTGACGTTCAAACGGCTGCTGCGATGCAACCCGTTCAACCACGGCGACCCCTATGACCCGGTGCCGTGACCACCCACTCCCATTTTGGAGGAAACAATGGAATTTATCAGAATCCCCTTTGGCTATGTGTTGGAGTTTTTTTATACCTTCTTCAACAACTACGGTATCGCTCTGATCCTGTTCTCTCTGGCGGTGAAGCTGGTGCTTCTGCCTGCCAGCATGAAGAGCAAAAAGAGCATGATGAAAACCAGCCGCCTGCAGCCGAAGATCAAGCAGATCGAGCTTGCCTGCGGCGACGACAAGCAGAAGTATCAGCAGGAGGTCAACCAGCTCTACAAGGATGAAGGCGTCAGTATGTTCGGCGGCTGTCTGTGGTCGCTGCTTCCGCTGCTGATCCTGTTCCCCCTGTTTGTGGTCATCCGTGAGCCGCTGCATTATCTGCTGCACCTGTCCACAGAGGAGCTGGAACAGATCAAACAGGTTGTCGCTGCCGCGCAGAACGTGGAAGTGGACAAGCTGAACTACTATTGGCAGTATGCCGCCGCGCAGAACATCGAGGTCTACGGCAAGGGCATTGTGGAGGGCGTCAAAAACCTGAACCTGACCTTCCTGGGCATCGACCTGGGTCAGACGCCGGACTGGAAGGTATGGACCCTGGCAGGCTGGAGCCAGATCGGCGGGTTCCTGATGCCGCTGATCTCCGGCGGACTGAACTATCTGTCCATGTTCATCAGCCAGAAGATGAACAACACCGTCATCCGCAACGATAACGGCGAAGCGGACGAGGCTGCCGCTAAGAGCGCCCAGACCGGCAAGACCATGACCCTGCTCATGCCCCTCATGTCTGTCGTTTTCGGCTTCATGTACCCCCTGGGCCTGTCCATCTACTGGATCGCCCAGAGCGTCTTTGGCATCGTCCAGGACTACTTCCTGACCAAGCACTACCGCAAGATCTACGACGCAGAGGACGAGATCAAGCGCCAGAAGGCCGCCGAGCGTGCCGCTGAGGAGGCGGAAAAGGAGCGCATCCGCGCCGCCAAACGCGCCGCCAATCCCGACGGCATCACGGAAAACACCAGCAAGAAAAAGCAGCAGCTCCGCGAAAAGCAGGAGCGCGAGGCTGCGGCAAAGCGTTTTGAAGAAAAGAAGCTCGCCGAGCAGGGCGTGCTGCCGGAGGATTCCGCAGCGACCGGCGGCGAGGCCAACCGACCCTACGCCCGTGGCCGCGCCTACCAGGCCGACCGCTACGCAAAGGAAGATAACGAGGAGTAACCATGGAAAAATTTATTGTCACCACGGGCAAGACCATCGAGCTTGCCATCGAGGCGGCGCTTTCGCAGCTCAAGCTGGACCGTGACAGCGTTTCTGTCGAGGTCATCCGCAACGCCCGCTCCGGTTTCCTGGGCATCGGCGCGTCGCCGGCAGAGGTCAAGGTGACCTATGAG
>CALZCW010000122.1 GCA_945635805.1 uncultured Clostridia bacterium | reverse complement strand
CTGCAGGACATCATCGCCATCATGGGCATGGACGAGCTGTCCGAGGAGGACAAGCTGACCGTCGCCCGTGCCAGAAAGATCCAGCGCTTCCTCTCCCAGCCTTTCTCCGTTGCCGAGCAGTTTACCGGCTACGAGGGAAAATATGTCCCCGTCAAGGAGACCATCCGGGGCTTTAAGGAGATTTTGGAGGGCAAGCATGATGATCTGCCCGAGTCTGCGTTCCTCTTTGTCGGCACCATTGATGAGGCCGTGGAGAAGGCGAGAAAGGAAGCTGCCCAATGAGCGGCTTCCGGCTTCAGATCGTCACCACCGAGGGCAGCCTCTTTGACGGTGAGGCGGAGGCTCTGCGCCTGCGCACCAGCGAGGGCTATGTCAGCATCCGCGCCGGTCACGCCGACTACATCGCCGCGCTGGATATCGGCATGGTGACGGTGACGCAGAATGGCAAAAGCCGCAATGCTGCCTGCGGCGGCGGTTTCCTCAGTGTGGAAAAGGGCGAGGTGCGCCTGGTGGCCACCACCTTTGAATATGCCGAGGACATCGACGCCGAACGTGCCGAACAGGCGAAAAAACGGGCGGAAGAACGGCTGGCTGAAGCCAAGGAGGAGAAGGACATCCTGCTGGCCAAGGCAAAGCTGTCCCGCGCCCTCAACCGCCTGGCTGTGGTAAAGGAATAGAAAAAGAGCTGCCGTGATACTTTCACGGCAGTTTTTTGCAAAGATTTTCGTAAAACAGCGTGAATACTGTACTCGTTCCCAACAGGCGATTTTTGCACGGTACCATTGAAATTTCAGCACCCCTGTAGTATACTTGCAATAGGAAAGGGAGGAATGGACGATGCTTGTTTCAACAAAGGGCAGATATGCGCTGCGTGTCATGGTGGAGCTGGCTTGTCACAGCAGGGAGGAATATGTCCCGCTGCGAACCATTGCGCAGCAGCAGGGCATCTCTGAAAAGTACCTGGAGAGCATTCTGACGGTGCTGTCAAAGGCGGGTGTCATTGACGGCCTGCGGGGCAAGGGCGGCGGCTACCGTCTCAACCGTGAGCCGAAGGATTATTCCGTCGGGGAGATCCTCCGTTTGGCGGAGGGTACGCTGGCACCGGTCTCCTGCCTGGACTGCAAGCCTAACAAGTGTGAACGCGCCGCTTCCTGCCGGACCCTGCCTATGTGGGAAAAGCTGAACACGCTGATCAGCAATTATTTGTATAGCGTCTCCCTTGCGGATCTGATCGACTCCTCTATCGTCGGGGATTATCAGATCTGATGAATAATGGAAAAATGAAGAGCAGTAGACCCGGCTGACGGGTTTACTGCTCTTTGTCAATTGTATTTGAAATTTTTTCAATTAACCTATTGACAAGGTAGGAAAATAGTGCTATGATCTTGATAACCTACAAGAAAGGTGGGTATTATATGAACGATATCCTTCTCAGATTGCTGCGTGCAAACTCCCGCTTTGGCCGAATGTGTCGATGTCGTCAGTAAAAATTTGGATCAAAGAAGGAAGGAAGAAAACAAATGAGCAATTATAAATTTGAAACCTTGCAGGTACACGCCGGTCAGGAACACCCCGATCCCGCCACGGATGCCCGTGCGGTACCGATCTACGCCACTACCTCTTACGTTTTCAAGGACTCCGCTCAGGCGGCGGGCCGATTCGGCCTCACCGAGGGCGGAAACATCTACACCCGCCTGATGAATCCCACCTCCTCCGTTTTTGAGGAGCGCATTGCCGCTTTGGAAGGCGGCGCTGCGGCCCTTGCTACCGCCTCCGGTGCAGCGGCCATCACCTACGCCGTTCAGAACATTGCCCGTGCCGGCGACCATATCGTCTCCGCCACCAACCTCTACGGCGGCACCTACAACCTGTTCGCCAACACCCTGCGGGATCAGGGCTTGGACGTGACCTTTGTAGACCCGTCTCAGCCGGAGAATTTCGAGGCGGCCATCCGGGACAACACAAAGCTGATCTACGCCGAGACCCTGGGCAATCCCAACTCCGACGTCATTGACCTGAGAGCGGTCGCAGCTATCGCCCACCGCCACGGCATCCCGCTGATTGTGGACAACACCTTCGCAACGCCCTATTATCTCCGCCCCATTGAATACGGCGCGGATATCGTGGTACATTCCGCCACCAAATTCATCGGCGGCCACGGAACGGTCATGGGCGGTGTCGTGGTCGATTCCGGCAAATTCGACTGGACTCAGAACGACAAGTTCCCCGGCATCACCCAGCCTAATCCCTCCTATCACGGCGTCGTTTTCTCCGAGGCCTGCGGCAATCTGGCCTACATCCTCAAGCTCCGCACCACGCTGATGCGGGATCAGGGCGCCACCATTTCGCCCTTTAACTCCTTCCTGCTCCTGCAGGGCCTGGAGACCCTTTCTCTCCGCCTGGAGCGCCACGTTGAGAACGCGCTGAAGGTGGTGGACTTCCTGAAAAACCATCCCCAGGTGGAGCGCGTCAACCATCCCTCCCTTGCCCAGGGCAGAGCCAAGGAGCTGTACGACGAATACTTCCCCAACGGAGCGGCCTCCATCTTCACCTTTGAGATCAAGGGTGATTCGGAAAAGGCAAAGAAATTCACGGAGAGCCTGGAGCTGTTCTCCCTGCTGGCCAATGTGGCCGATGTCAAGAGCCTGGTGATCCATCCGGCCTCCACGACCCATTCCCAGCTTTCCGAGAGCGAGCTGCTGACCTCCGGCATCAAACCCAACACCATCCGCCTTTCCATCGGTACGGAACACATCGACGATATTATCGCAGACCTGGAACGCGGCTTTGAAGCCGTAAAATAATAATAAAAAGGAGACTTTTGAAATGTCTGAAAGAATTTTTACCTCTGCTGATCAACTCATCGGCGGTACGCCGCTGCTGGAGCTGACCCATATTGAAAAGAGCTTTGGCCTTGAGGCCAGAATCCTTGCCAAGTTGGAGTACTTCAATCCGGCCGGTTCGGTCAAGGATCGCATTGCCAAGGCCATGATCGATGACGCCGAGGAACGGGGCCTGCTGAAGGAAGGCTCGGTCATCATCGAACCGACCAGCGGCAACACCGGCATCGGCCTTGCCTCCGTTGCAGCCGCACGGGGCTACCGCATCATCATCGTCATGCCTGAGACCATGTCCGTCGAGCGCCGCCAGCTCATGAAGGCCTACGGCGCGGAGCTTGTACTGACGGAGGGCGCCAAGGGGATGAAGGGCGCCATCGCACGGGCGGAAGAACTGGCCCGGGAGATCCCCAACAGCTTTGTGCCCGGTCAGTTTGTCAACCCCGCCAATCCGGCGATCCATCGCCGCACTACCGGCCCGGAGATCTGGAAGGACACCGACGGCGCGGTCGACGCTTTCGTCGCCGGTGTGGGTACCGGCGGCACCGTCACCGGTGTCGGTGAGTATCTGAAATCCCAGAATCCCAACGTCAAGGTCGTCGCCGTAGAGCCGGCTACCTCCGCAGTCCTCTCCACAGGTGTTGCCGGCGCCCACAAGATCCAGGGCATTGGCGCGGGCTTTGTCCCCGAGGTGCTGAATACGTCGGTCTATGACGAGATCATCCCGGTCAGCAATGAGGATGCCTTTGCCACGGGCAAGCTCATCGGCAAGCAGGAGGGCGTCCTGGTCGGTATCTCTTCCGGTGCGGCGGTCCATGCCGCCATCGAACTGGCCAAACGGCCGGAGAGCAAGGGCAAGACCATCGTGGTCCTGCTGCCCGACACGGGAGACCGCTATCTCTCCACGCCGCTGTTTGCAGATTAAGGAGCGCGGTCAATGATGATCTACGCGGACAATGCGGCGACCACAAAAATGAGCAGCACGGCCATACAGGCCATGCTGCCCTATATGGACCAAGTTTACGGCAATCCGTCCAGCCTGCAT
>CALZCW010000121.1 GCA_945635805.1 uncultured Clostridia bacterium | reverse complement strand
GGCAGCGTGGTCTATCTGGCCCACTGTGTGCCCCGGACCGGCAGCTTTCTCTCCGGCCTTGCCCACATCCCCACAGGACAGGCTCTTGCCTATCTGATTGCGCCGCCGGTGGAGGCCGTCGTGGGTCTGGACGCGGCGCTGAAGGCTGCGGAGGTTCGTCTGACGGAGCTGTACCGCCCTCCCACGGAGACCAATTTCGCGGGAGGACTTCTGACCGGCACCCAGTCCGCCTGCCGCGCCGCCTGCGACGCCTTTGCACAGGCCGTCTGCGCCGTCGCGGCAAACCCGAGGGAGTCCGGCTTCCGGGCGTAAGGGCGTGAAAAGGCTAAGGACTAAGGGCTAAGGGTGAATGGCTGATGTGTCTGCTTTGCAGACGAATAAAAAAACGGCGCGCCCGGTGGTCTGCGCAGCCGTTGGCGAGGAACGAGCCTTACGGATGCGGCGTGCCCCTTGCGGGTATTGCGGGTACGCGCCCTACGGACCGCAGGAACCGGCTGCACCCGCCAAATACGAAGCTGCGTCCAACCGGGCGGCTGATAGCCGCCCCTACGCCGGGATTTGACAGGTATTCATAAATTTAAATCCGTGCGCAAAGCGCACACCACAGTTCTTAGCTTTTAGCCCTTAGCTCTTAGTCATCATACAATAAGGAGAATTCTATGGAATACGACAAGGACTTACGCTCCCGGCAGGAGGCGCGGCAGCTCGTCAATCGGGCCGAGGCGGCCTTTCAGGAGCTGCGGCGCTTCGATCAGGCCCGGCTGGACCGGATCGTACAGGCCGTCTCCGAGGCCGGAAGCCGCCACGCCGCCGAACTGGGCCGCATGGCCGTGCAGGAAACGGGCTTCGGCAACCCGGAGGACAAGGAGATCAAAAACCGTTTTGCCGCCGAGACGGTCTACGGGGCCATCCGCGACATGAAGACCGTGGGCATCCTCCGGGAGGACCGGGAGCGCCGGGTCTGGGACGTGGGCGTTCCCGTGGGCGTTATCGCGGGCATCGTCCCCTCCACCAACCCCACCTCCACGGTCATCTACAAAGCCCTCATTGCCCTGAAGGCAGGCAGCCCCATCGTCTTTTCGCCCCATCCCAAGGCCGTCGGCTGCACGGTGAAAACCGCCGCTCTGCTGGAGCAGGCTGCACGGTCTGCCGGCGCGCCGGAGGGCTCCATCGGCTGCATTTCCGTCCCCACCATGGAGGCGGTGCAGGAGCTGATGCATCATGAGCACACGAAGCTGATCCTGGCCACCGGCGGCGCGGCCATGGTCAGGGCGGCCTATTCCTCGGGAAAACCGGCCATCGGTGTGGGTGCGGGCAACGGCCCTGCCTATATCCACCGCTCGGCAAACATTCCTCAGGCCGTCGCCCACATTTTGCGCTCCAAGACCTTTGACAACGGCACGGTCTGCGCCTCGGAGCAGAGCATCATCGCGGAGGAATGCTGTGCCGACAAAATCCGGGAGGAATTCCGCCGCCAGGGTGCCTATTTCCTCAACACCCAGGAGGCAGGCGCCATCGCCAGGCTGCTCCTGCGCTCTGACGGCTCCATCAATCCCCAGGTGGTCGGCAAGACCGCCGTGGAGGTGGCAAAGCTGGCGGGCCTCACCGTCCCGGCAGGCACGCGGGTCCTCATCGCCCGGGAGACGGAGGCCGGACCCACCCGGCCCTATTCCCGGGAGAAGCTCTGCCCCATACTGGCATTTTTCGTGGAACGGGACGAGGACGCCATTCTGCGGCGCTCCGTGGAGGTGCTGCTGCAGGAGGGCGCGGGCCACACCTACGCCATCCACGCCACCGACGAGGCGGTCATCCGCCGTTTTGCTCTGGAGGTCCCCGTTTCGCGGTTTTTGGTCAACACACCTGCCTCTCTCGGCGGCGTGGGTCTGACCACCGGACTGTTCCCTGCCCTGACGCTGGGCTGCGGCGCAGTGGGCGGCAGTTCGTCGTCCAACAACATCGGCCCGCTGGACCTCATCAATCTCCGGCGGGTGGCCTGGGGAACGTCAGAGGAAATCTCCGGCCCGGAACCGGACAAGGCTTTAGTCGAATCGCTGACGCAGGAGATCCTGCGGCGGCTGAACAATGAAAATTTCAGGAGGTAACACAATGGATACGAATTCACTGGGAATGGTAGAAACACGGGGCCTGGTCGGCGCCATCGAGGCCGCTGACGCCATGGTCAAATCGGCAAACGTCCAGCTTGTGGGCAAGGAACAGGTGGGCGGCGGCCTGGTAACGGTCATGGTTCGCGGCGACGTGGGCGCGGTCAAGGCCGCAACGGAGGCAGGCGCTGCCGCCGCGGAAAAGGTGGGCGAGCTGATCTCCGTCCACGTCATCGCCCGTCCCCACACGGAGGTAGACGCCATCCTGCCCCGGGGCAGACAGTCCGCAGCGCAATAAATTTTCGGAGGGACACCCATGGACGACCAGGTGACACGCATTGTTGACGCCATCACAGGACGGCTTTTTATCGAACTGGAGGCCTCCGGGCGTCATGTGCATCTGACCAGGGAGGCGGCGCTGACCCTGTTCGGCCATCCGCTGACGCCAAAACGCCCCCTCTCCCAGCCGGGACAGTTCGTCTGTCAGGAGCGGGTGCGCCTGGTGACGCCGAAGGGCTCCATCGACCGGGTAGCGGTTCTGGGGCCGGAGCGGAAGGCCTGCCAGGTGGAGCTGTCGGCCACGGACTGCGTGGCCCTGGGCATTGACGCGCCGGTGCGTCTCAGCGGCGACACGTCAGGCTCTCCCGGCATCGTGCTGGAAAGTGAAAGCGGGCGGCTTCCCCTTTCCGAGGGGGTCATCATCGCCCAGAGGCACATCCACATGACCCCGGAGGACGCCCGCGTCCGGGGCCTCAGTGACCGGGCAACCGTGCAGCTCCGCACGCTGACTCAGCGGCCTTTGACCTTTGAGGAGGTCGTCGTCCGCGTCAGCCCGGAGTTTCGCACCTACGCCCATCTGGACTATGACGAGGCCAACGCCTGCGGCTTCCGAAAGGGTGATTTGGGGATGATCGTATGAATGAACGGCTGATCGAGGAGGTCATGGAGCGGGTGCGGCAGACCTCGCAGCGGCCCGCTGCCCTGCTGCTGGGACAGGCTCCCGCACGGGACTACGGCTGGCAGTACGTCAGCGGCGGCAGCTACAGCGCCGTGGTCATCGGCTCCATGACAGCCGGGGAGCTGCTGCGCTTCCCCGACGAAAAAAGCGCCGAGGCCCTGCTGGAGGGCAAGCCCGTCTACGTCTGCCGGGAGGGCCTGACCTACCGCCGCTGTGCCGGCACCGCCAACCGGGTCTTCTGGAGCAGGCTTCTGGCGGCGGAGCGGCAGATGAAGCAGTTGGGCGTGGAGTTTCTCGGCGCGGGGCAGGAAAAGCTCCTCACCGCCGAAGAAGTCCGCCGCCGTCTGCGGGAGGGCCTGCCCATCGAGGGCCGTCTGACCCCCCTGGCGCGGGACGTGCTGGAGGGCAAGCTATGAGGGTTGGCACCGTGACAGGCCCGGTCTGGGCCACCAAAAAGATCGCCGGACTGACGGGGCAGATCCTGCTGCGGGTCAGCGCCGACGGGAAGGACTTTATCGCAGCCGACTTGGTCGGCGCGGGTCAGGGCGAACGGGTCATTCTGACCTTTGGCGGCGCGGCCCGTCTGGACCGGCCACAGGTGCCGGTGGATGCCGCCATCATCGGCATCCTGGATGAAACGGAGGCGCGGCCATGGACAAAGTGATCCTGTGGATCATGGCGGTTTTCATGGTTCTGGGCGCGCTGGACCGTATCTTCGGCAGCCGCTTCGGCCTGGGAAAGCAGTTTGAAGAGGGCATTTTGGCCATCGGTGCCCTGGCCCTCTCCATGCTGGGCATTTTGGCCCTTGCGCCGGTGCTGGCAAAGCTCCT
>CALZCW010000120.1 GCA_945635805.1 uncultured Clostridia bacterium | reverse complement strand
ACGCCGTTGCAGATCACCGTCTCGCTGCCGATCTGAGCGCTGCCCTCACAGTAGAAGGTCCTGTCCTCAATGTCGGAGATCCGCTCCAGTGCCGCAGCCGCCGTCACCAGCTTGAAGGTGGAGCCGGGTGCGTAGGCCGAATGGAGAAAACGGTTGACGTAGACGCCGTTGTACTGCTCCGCGTTGCCCTCCACATCGGGCACGTTCCATGGATCATAGGTGGGCGAAGAGACCATGCAGAGAATCTCACCTGTTTTGTAATTATACACGCCCACGGTGCCATGCTGCCCGTTCAGGGCATTGAGGGCGGCCCGCTGCACGGAGGCGCTCAAAGTCAGGGTCATTCTCCCCTCTCCGCCGCCCATATGGCGCGTTCCGCTGATGCGGTTGAAGCCGGCCAGTTCGTCGCCGTATTCGTTGAGAAGATAGGGCGTGATATAGCCCTCGTTGTCGCCGAGGATCTGGAGCATGGAGGCGCGCACCGTGGCGTCATCGGCAAGGGTGCGGCCCTGGGTGTTGTCCATCAGCACCGTCCCGGAGCGGTCGACGATGACGCCGTCGTTCTGGAAGGGCATCCAGTCCGGCCCGTTGACGAAATAACGCACGACGATGACCAGCACGCCAACCAGCATGGCGGCGGCCAGGAAATAAGCAAACCAGGCACGTTTTGCCAGCTTATTCATACGGCTCCACCTCCTCTGCCTTGGCGGTCCTCACCGCGAAGCTGGCGTTTTGCCGCGTGTCGGCAGCCTTGATAAACGCCAAAAGTCCCCAGGAGGAGAGCATACTGGAACCGCCGTTGGACACAAAGGGGAACGTGACGCCGGTCATGGGCAGGATGTCCATGGTGCCGAACACGTTCAAAATCGTCTGGGTCATCATAATGGCCACCGCCGCGCAGGCGCCGATGGTGTAAAAGCTGCTGCGACCGATGGCTGCAGAACGGGCCACAAAGACGCCCAGCAGAATGATGGCAAGAACCGGGAGCAGTCCCATGATAAGGCCCCATTCCTCGCAGACGAAAGCAAACACATAGTCCGTGTCCGCCGCCATGACGTAGTAGCGGAAAGCGCCATTGCCCGCGCCGAGACCGAACAGGCCACCGGATGCGATACACGTCATGGCCTTGACCTGGTCATAGCCGCCGTTCAGCGGATCATCCCAGGCATGGCCCCAGGTGGAAAAACGCCGCAGCACATGGGGCGGAATGTCGATGACCAGCAGGAGCAGAACGCCGCAGCACACCACCGTTCCCAGCAGCGCCAGCGCGGAAAAGCTGCCGCTTCGCATGAGGCAGATAACCACCAGGGCAACAAAAAAGATCAGCGCGGTGCCGAAGTCGTTCATCAGCGCCAGGCAGCCGCAGATGGCAGCGGAATAGATGATGAAAGAGAGCATATTCCGCTTGGTCACGATGCGGTCCATGGTGGACGCGCCCACATACAGGAAGCACAGCTTGACCAGCTCTGAGGGCTGAAATGACATAGAGCCGATCTGGATCCAGTTTTTTGCGCCGTTGATCTCCCGGCCCAGGACCAGGTTCACCGCCAGCAGAAGCAGACCTGCCACCGCCGCCAGATAGCGGAAGCGCTTGGCCCGGTTCAGATCCCGCATGGACCAGCCGATGAGAAGATAGATGAAGATGCCGCCGGCAATACAGATGAGCTGCTTGGTCACCTCCGTCGGCGCAGAGGACGCAATGACGGAAAGGCCGATGGTGGAAAGGAAGAAGGCCAGGGTCTCCACCTCAAAGCTGCTGCGGCGCATGATCTTCACGGCCATAAACAGCAGCCATTCCAGACCAATGACCGCCAGAAAGCCCAATACAACTGTGGAAATGGCCTCCTCCTTGCCGTTCATCCAAAATTGCAGCGCCGTCAGGAGCTGAAATACCGTCAGGATGGTGAGGGTCAGGCCGGGGCTTGCAATGGCGGCAGGGCGGGTGCGGTAGTATTTCTGCTCCTCCACCTCCTCGGCCGTGGTGGGGGCCAGGACCATTTCCACGCCGCCGAGGGAGATCACGTCGCCGTATTGCAGAGCGCAGATGTCCACGGTTTTCCCGTTGACCGCCACAGCGCCCCGGGAGCCGATGTCCGTCAGGGACCAGCTTCCATCGTCATAGCGGGTCAGGACTGCGTGGTTGCGAGAGACGGTGGACAAATTCACCACGATATCACAGCCGCGGCCGCGGCCGATGATGTTCTCCCAATGGGTCACGGGAAGCTGTTGGCCGTCTGGCATGACCAGCCACGCCCAGGTCTCCGGCTCCCGCCGGAAACGCAGCAGCGGCTTGGCGCAGCGCCAGAGGATGAGGAGGCCCAGCACCGGCGCAAGATAGCACCAGATCGTGCAGAACACCTCGGCAAAGCCTTTGCCGTCAGTCTGAAAGAAAGCGTTCAGAGTTTCAAAAAAATCAGACAGCATACAGCACCTCTCTTTCTTTTGGTTTACGAACAGGGGGCTGACGGTCAGCCCCCTGCAGTATTGTTCTTGTCGCTTTATAGACTATTCCTCGTAGTCGTCGTAGTCCTCATCGTCATCCGGGTCCGTGTGCATATCGTAGGCCGGCTCTACGGACACATAGGAATAGCTGGGCGCAGGCTCCACCGGCAGATCCTCCACCATTTTGATGGAATAATAGATGCCTGTTTCCGTGGGATAACGCTTACGCTTCAGACGTCCGTTGACCCGGTCATTGATGAGCGTATAGATCACGGCGAACACCGGCACGCCCAGCAGCATCCCGGCAAAGCCGAAAATGCCGCCGAAGACAAGGATCGCTACCAGGACCCACAGGTCGGAGATGCCCAGCTTCTCGCCCATGATGCGGTTTTCAATGATGTTGCCATCGATCATCTGAAGCACCAGGATAAAGAGGCAGAAGTACAGCGCGTCAATGGGATGCTCAATGAGCAGCAGCAGCGCCGACGGAACGGCTCCGAGGAACGGCCCGAAGAAAGGAATGATGTTGGTCACGCCCACCAGCGTTGCGATCAGCGGCGCATAAGGCATACCCATAATCAGCAGGTAGATATATGTGATGATACCCACAAAGAGCGCATCAATAAGCTTACCGATGACATAGCCGCCGAAGATTTTGTTGGTACGGCGGGCAACCTCAAAAATACGGTTGGCATGCTTCGTAGAGAAAACGGAGATGATGATTTTCTTCGTCTGCGCGCAAAGGCGTTTCTTGTAGATCAGGATATAGACCGCGGCGATGATGCCGATAACGGCGTTAAACACCCCCATGACCACGCTGTATACAGAGCTGGTCAGACTGCCGATGAAGGAGGCAATGTCGATCTTTTTCAGCTCGTTAATCAGGAGTTGGAGCAGGCTGTCCAGGTTGTCATGGAACCACGTCTCCACCGGTGTTCCGGCGAAGGTGTTATTGATCCAGTTGGTGATGGTCAGTCCGTAGCGTTCCAGCCTCTCCTGCTGCAAAAGCTCTTCCAGACTGCTGACGATATTCGGGACAATGAGAGCGACCAGAGCATAGAGCAGCGCCAGCAGGGCAATGACCGCCGCAACAACGCTGACCGTCAGGCTTAAACGGTTTTTCGCCTTGTCAGAGAGCTTGCGGTTGGTCAGGGCCTTGTTCATCAGCTTCTGTACAAGCTGCATGACGGGATTCATCAGGTAGGCAAACAGGCACCCGTAGATCAGCGGGGAAATAATATCCAGGAAGTCCAAGATCAAATCGTAGAACCCGGACAGATTGGAAAAGATCAACCAAAACAGGCCTCCAGCCACAATGACCAGGAAGGCCGTCAGCCCCCATTTGAAATATTTCTCGTTGCGATGCAGCTTCATAGCGGTCGCTCCTTTATCATCTTCCTTCATAAAATACCACGAAGTTGGGAAATCGTCAAGTATCCCCGAAATTTACACTTCAATTTCTCCTCCCCCTCTTGCTGTTTCAGTCCCATTTATGGTATCA
>CALZCW010000119.1 GCA_945635805.1 uncultured Clostridia bacterium | reverse complement strand
CCCTTGTAGTCCGTGTAGCGGTAGAGGATCGTGACCATCTGCTCGCGGGTCACAGGGTCGTCCGGGGCAAATACGCCGTCGGAAACGCCGTTGACGATCTTGTTGGCGGCGGCCCAGCAGACCGCGTCGGTGTACCAGCTTTCGTCCACATCCTTGAACGGATTTTCAAGGCCGGAAACGTCGGGGCTGCCCTCTGCCCGGTACAGGACCGTGACCAGCATGGCCCGGGTCATCTCCGTCTGCGGCTCAAAGGTGTCTTTTCCCATGCCGTTCATCAGACCGTTGACGCTGGTGTATTTCACCGCCTCATAGAACCAATCGGTCTCCTTGACGTCGGTGTAGGGATTCACGAAGGGAGCTTCCGGCGTCTCTATGGTCACATCGCTCATGTCATAGAGGGCGGTCTGGCCGCCCAGGAAGCGGTAGTAGGCGGCCAAAGCGTAGTAGCCCTGCTCCGTTGCCATGCCGTCACGTTCGCCGTCGGAGAGATGACGGAAGCCGCCGCCATCCACATAGTAGCTGCACAGCGCGTCAATGGCGCTTCTGCCGTTCTTGACGAAACGCTCGTCGGTGTTCGGATCAATGCCCAGAGCAGTCAGAGCGACGATCACCTGGGCTGCGGACTCGGAGTTGGCGGTCCCCCAGGAGCCGAAGCCGCCGTCTTCCTGCTGTGCGTCGGAGAGGGTCTTGAGGGCTGCATCTACCGCCGGTGCAACTGCTTCATCGGTATCATAATAGGGAGCCAGAGCCTGCAGCGCCATGGCGGTCATATCCGGGTCGCCGACGTCGCCGGAGAGCGCCCAGCCGCCGTCCTTCAACTGCGCAGAGAGAATGTACGCGATCAGCTTCTCGCGGGTGACCTGTTCCGCGCCCTCGGGTGCGGTGGGGATCTCATACTTGCCGCTGTCAAAGGCGATCAGCGCCCAGACCGGGCCGTTGATGCCCTGTTTTGTCAGGTATGCCATATCGGTCAGACCCTGCAGCAGATCGTGACCGCCCACGTCAGTGACATCCTTACCCATGGCAGTCAGGGCGAGAATGACGCGGGAGTTGTCCGTAGATTTCGAGCGGTGGAGCTGCTCTGCGTCGTTGATATTCTGCTTGACGTAGTCAACCACGTTGTCATAGTAGGCATCAGGCACGTCCCGGCCGCTTCTGGCAAGGCCAATAATGATCCAATCACCGCCAACGGAGCCGACCGTGGGTGTGTGCTCTGCGGACAGAGCCTCCAGGTAGCTGCCGGTAGTCTGATAGATGGTTTCCACGTCGGCGTGGGGCAGCTTCAGGAGCGCAAGAATTTTTTCTGCCGCCGCCAGCACGTCGTAGTTGGTGACCAGAGCCTTTTGAGTGTCGGTCAGGGCGTCATAAGCTGCGCGGGCAGCTTCAATGGCCGGGCCGGAACTCAGGGTGACGGTGCCGATGGCGTCGATCAGCCCAATGACTGCATCGGCTGCAAGCTGATCCTTTGCCGCCAGGGTCATTCCCAGGGCAAAAACGGTATTGCTGTCATTCTTATAGTAGAGAGTTCCGTCGCTGCCTGCAATGACGCTGCAAGTGCAGAACTGCTCATAGCCTGCCGCGTCGTAAAGGATGGTCTGGACCGCCTCGGAGCCGTCGGTCTTTGCCTTGATCACGTTGATGCCGCCGGGGTTGGCGTTATAGGTGACATAGAGGTAGATATAGCCGCTTGCCTCATAGGCGGTGGAAAGCAGAATGGAACACTGGGGATAGGCCGGTTCCTCCACGGACCAGAGAATCTCCATGGTGTCCGCGTCCACGGCAATGACGTTTTTGCTGCCGCTCCAGCCGCCTACACCGATGTAAACGATGCCGCCATAGACGACCGGCGTGCTGGTGGAAGCGCTGCCGTAGGCCGAGCAGTCCTTCACGGTCAGATCGGACAGAACGCCCGTTTCTGCATCCAGTGCGGCGCGGCAGAGGCTGGCGTTGTTCAGGGTGAAGTAGACCTTGCCGTCCTCATAGCACACGGTGGAGCGGATGGAACCGTCACCAACGGTCAGGTCGGAAATGAGCGCGCCGGTATCCTTGTCACGGCTGCAGATGTGGCCGCTGTCGCTGCCGCAGACCACATAATCACCGACGACCACCGCGCCTGCCCAGTAGTAGCCCTTTTCGTCGGTCTGCCGCCAAACCAGTGAGCCGTCCGCCGCATCCAGGCAGACAAAGGCGTATTCTCCGTTGTAGCCGAAGCCTACGTAGATTTTTCCGTCGGCGCAGGCAATGGGGCTCTGCGCCTGACCGCCCAGAGCGTCGGAATAGGTCCAAAGCGCCTCCAGCGTTTTGGCGTTGAAGGCCTGAACGGTGCCGCCGCCCAACGGGCAGAAGACGATCCCGTCTGCATAGGAAGCGGGGACGGAGCCCCAACTGGTAGAGGCGCACATCTGGGCGGAAGCCAGGACCTCGCCGGTCTCCAGGCTCAGCTTTTTGATGGAATTGCCGTAGAGCACTACCAGACTGTCGTCGACGATCAGCATGGGGCTGGGAGCATCCGACCAGCCGGTGGAGTGGTTGGCGGACCACTTCAATTCCGTTTCTTCCGCACTGCGGGGCGTAGCGGCGCTTGTCACGCCGTTATTCTGGCTGTTGCCGCGGAAGCTGGGCCAATCCGCGCCGACAGAAGGATCCACCGCGTCCGGCAGCTTGACTGTGACGGTATAGGTGGTGGGGGTCGCGCCGGAATTCATGGATTCGCCGGTGCCGACTTCCAGGGTGAGCACGGTGCCGTCCGTTACGGGAACGGTGGCGGTGCGCTTATACTCCGTCTGCCCTATCTTGATATGCACCTGGAAATTCTTATTGGTCGCGGTGGGCGTCACGACAATGCCCTCCGTGCCGGCAGGAAGCGCCAGGGTATATTCCAGGGTTTCGGACGCGAAAGCAGGGGAGAGGGTACCCTTGCTGAAAGAGAGAGCCTTCAGACTGGTGTCGTTGCTGCTCCAGTCGCTGCCCAGATCCCCGCCGTAATTGCAGGAGTACAGGATAGCGATCTCGTCGCCGGCTTCCAGAGTTCCGGCGGCGACGGTGTAGTGGTCAAAGCCGTAGTTGGTGAACCAGTCGTTCAGGGTGCCCATCCAGCCCGACATGGCGCCGCCGTCATAAGCGGCAAGACCGTTCACACTGCTGATGTAGCCGCTGTCCAGGCCCTCAGCAGTATGATCTGCTTCCTCCAGTGCTGCGCCGACGCAGCCCATCATGGTGGAGCTTTCGTCGATCTCTACCCATGTGTCCACAAGGGTACCGGCCCAGGGAGCGCCGTCTTCCATGGAATAGGTGTTGTTCTCCACAGTCACATGCACCTGCGCCTTCGTCTCGTCCCGTTCGGCGGCAAGGGCCGAGAAGGGGACAAGGCTCAGGACCATGGCAAGGACCAGAAGAAGGCTTACGATTCGTTTCTTCATTGTCATACCTCCAAGCAAAGAATTTGTTGAAGTGACTTGCATCCGGCCCGCCTTTTCGGCAGACGCAATGGCGCAGTCCCTTCGCCGGGACAGTCCTTTTGCAAGGCGGCAAAGGAAAAGCTGCGGCGACCAAACAAGGTCGCCGCAGCCGTTTTTCCGCGCACAAAGCAGCCAGCGCTCCGTACTTGCAGAGCCTGACCGGGGACACCGCTTGAGCAGGTCTCCTGACTTGCGTATCTGCAGCACCCCGCGGCCTTCTCAGAGCAAAGCTCCAATGACCGGCTTTCGCCATGCAGGGTGCCTCCACGCTTACAGTGGCGGTACCGTTCGTGAGTTTCACACGATTCCCTATTCTCCCGTGGGCTTGCCTGCAAGCCGTTGGGCACTCAAACGTTATTCACTTTCTGCTTAAAAAATAGCACTGAAAACCGGCTTTGTCAATCGAATCCTGAAAAAAGGATTGCGCCGGAAAGAAAAATGTGCTACCATGAATACAACGGCAGTTGCCTGTATACTTTATAATAATG
>CALZCW010000118.1 GCA_945635805.1 uncultured Clostridia bacterium | reverse complement strand
TTTCTTGCATTATACAGGGAATTGTGGTAATATGCTAAAAGAGAAACTATGTTTGGAGATGCAGCCATGACGGAATATGTCAACGAAACGAACCTGGACGAGTACGAAGCCTTTGTGCAGGGCCATCCCAAGGGCCATTTTGCCCAGAGCGTCCTCTGGGCAAAGCAGAAGCCTGCCTGGGATTGGAAGGCCATCATCTGCCGCGACGAGGCGGGAAAAATTAAGGGCAGTATCGCCTTTTTGATCCGAAAAATGCCCGTGGTGCGCAAAAGAATGATGTATGCCTGCCGCGGCCCCGTCTGCGATCTGGATGACCGTGCCACCTTCGGCGAGCTGATGGCGGCAGCCCGAATCCTGGCGAAGGAGGAAAAGGCCTACGTCATCAAAATCGACCCGGATGTGCCCTCCGGCAACACGGAATTTGCCAAACTGCTGACGGACTTCGGCTTCCGCACCCGCGACACGGGCAAGAATTTTGAGGCCATCCAACCGAAATACGTCTTCCGTCTCTATCTGAACGGCCGCAGTGAGGAAGAGCTCATGGCCTCCTTCCATCAGAAGTGGCGCTATAATATCCGTCTGGCGGTGAAAAAGGGCGTGGAGGTCAAGCTCTGCGGCAAGGAAATGGTACCGGATTTCGCCCGCATCATGGTGGAGACCGGCGTCCGCGACAATTTCGCCACCCGTCCGCCGGAGTATTTTGCCGCCATGCTGGACAATCTGGGCGACAAGTGCCGCCTGTATATGGCCTTTCATGAGGGACAGCCCATCGCCGGGACCCTGGCCATCCACTACGGAGACAAGGTCTGGTATCTCTACGGTGCCAGCTCCAACGAGCACCGCAATCTCATGCCCAACTATCTGCTGCAGTGGAACATGATCCAGTGGGCGGTGGAGACGGGCAGCCGTGTCTACGATTTCCGCGGCGTTTCCGGCGATCTGTCAGAGGACAACCCCCACTACGGCCTCTACCGCTTCAAAAAGGGCTTCGGCGGCGAATTCACCGAGTTCATGGGCGAGTATGACTATGTGCTCAACCGCCTGTCCTACTTCATCGCCGAGAAGGGCGCCCTGGCCTACAAGGGCGTCGCGGCCAAGCTCTATATGCTCAAAAACCGCAAGAAAAACTGATACTGAAAACCGATTGAAATATTCATTTCAGAGGGAAGCGCATGAACACATATGTGGTGAAACGGGATATTCTGGAGCAGAATGTCCGGCAACTGAAAAAGCAGGCAAAGGGCGTGCCCATTTGGGCGGTCGTCAAGGGTGACGGCTATGGACTGGGGGTGCTGTCTCTGGCGGAGACCTTGTCGGAGGAGGGCATCAACCGTTTTTGCATCACCGATATCCGCGAGGCGGAGATTCTGCGGGAAAACGGCTTCGACGACGCGCAGCTCCTGATGCTCCGCGCTGTCTCCGACCGCAGAGAGCTGAACCGCCTGCTGGACCTGCGGGTCATTGTGACCGTCGGCTCCCGGGAAACGGCGCAGCTTCTCGACCGGATCGCTGCCGAACGGGCGGACGTGGCTCAGGTGCATCTGAAGATCGACACCGGCATGGGCCGCTTCGGCTTCCTGCCGGAGCAGACGGAGGAAATCATCGGCCTCTACAAAACCTGCAAAAACCTGGCGTTCTGCGGCATCTTCACCCATTTCAACTGCGCCATCAACGATGAAAAGCTGACCCGGGAGGAGTTTGCCGTCTTCCAAGGCGTGGTGAACAGGATCCGTGCAGCGGGCCTGGAAACGGGAACGGTCCACTGCTGCAATTCCGCCGCTTTTCTGAAATACCCGGAGATGCACCTGGACGGTGTGCGCCTGGGTTCGGCGATCTTGGGCCGGATGCCCTTCCGCACCAAGCTCCATCCCGTGGGCTATGCGGAAATACCCATCGACGAGGTGCGCGTCCTGCCCAAGGGACACACCACGGGCTACTGCGCGCTCTGGCGGGCTAAGCAGAATACCAAAGTGGCCATTCTGCCCGTCGGCTGGTATCACGGCTTCCGTGTCAGCTGCCAGCTTGACATGAGCCGCCGCCTGGATTGCCTGCGCACGGCCTTTTCCGCCATCAAGCAATTCCTGCGCCCCAGCCGCTCCACGGTGGAGATCGGCGGCAGAGCCTGCCCGGTCATCGGCGCCGTGGGGATGCTCCACTGCGCGGTGGATGTCAGCGGCGTCGACTGCAAAATCGGCGATCTTGCCACGGTGCAGATCAATCCGCTCCACGTCAAGGGCATCCCGGTGGTGTTCCGCTGACGGACGCGGCATACATTATATAATATAATAATCCCCGGTACGCTGCGAAAGAACCGCAGGCTGTACCGGGGTTGCTGTTTATGTTCCGAAATAGCTGAAATGCATGTAGTCTACGGCGCTGCTCCAGTAGGCACCCTGGGTGAAGCCGTATTTGGCGAAGATTTTCGCCACTTCGCCGTCCAGGGGGATGGAATAGGGGTCCTCGCCGGGCTTCCAGTAGCTGCCGACAGTCTCTCCGGTGGAGGGCTTGTAGTAGTAATTTTCCTCGGGGTTGATGTCAATGGCGCAGCCGATGGTGTGTTCGGAGCGCCCGCCGTGACTGAAGCCGCCGACATAGTGGATGGGGAATTTCTCCTCCCCGTTGTAGATTTCCTCAAAGATCTGCTGCACTGTCGGCGCGAGATTCTTGTGGACAAGAATGGTGAACTGCCGGGTGTATTTTTCGCCGTCGCTGCCAATGTCCCAGGTGCGCACCGTGATCTCTTGCATATCGGCGGCGGCCCTTGCATAATCCTCCGCACCGTAGACGCCGTCGTCACCGGCGTAGTAGAGCTTGGGATCGCTGACCACCTCACCGAACAGCCGCAGGCACTTTTCCGACCGGGTCTCGTCGGCGCTGGCCAGCGTGTCGCTGGAACAGATGACGGTGCAGGCGGCGCTCAGACCGTTGGGCGCGTAGGCGGTGATCTCCGCCTTGCCCAGGCCGACGCAGGTGACCGCACCGTTTTTGTCCACAGTCATGACCGATGGGTCGGAGCTTTTCCAGATCAGGCTGACGGAGGCGGCCTCCGGCGGTGTAATGACCGGCTGAAGCACCTGGCTCTGCCCCATTCTCAGCGTCACCTCCGCCGGGACAAACTCCATGGCCTCCGGCATGGTCTGCGACAGTGACGTAGGAAGCAGCGCGTCCTTCAGGCGGCAGAACACGGTGGCACATTCGGCGCGGCTGGAGGTCTTCAGCGGCAGGAAGGAGATGGAGCCGTCCGCGTTGGGTATACCGTTAAGGATACCCATCTGCCGCAGGATATCCACAGACTCCGCTGCCCAGGATGCAATGTCCGCCGCATCGGCAAAGTTGTCCGGGATGAGTTGCTCCGAATCCGGTGCCTTAATCTCATGGCCCATTTTCTGCACATAAAACGCGATAAGCTTGGCCATCTGTTCGCGTGTAATGGGCGCGTCAGGCTCAAAGGTCGTGGGGCTTGTGCCGTCGACGATGCCGTTGCAGAAGGCCCAGGAAATGTAGGGCGCGTAATACATATCCGCCGCTACGTCAGTGAAAAACTGCGGCGCGCTGTCGCTACTCCAAAACTCCAGGTCCACGCCCTCCATGCGTCCCAGGACCGTCACGAACATACCGCGGGTCATGGTGCTCTCCGGTTCAAAGGAGGTGCTGCTGACACCGTTGAACAGCTCCAACTCGACGGCACGTTCTATGTAGTCCCTGGCCCAGTGGCCGTCGGTGTCGGAAAAGGCCCTTACAGTCGGGATGGCCGCCAGCAGCATCAGCACCGCAAGCAGCGTCGAAATCAGCCGGTTTTTCATGAGAATCATCCTTTCGCGGAGTATTATGTCTACCAACATCATATCCCTTTTCTGAGAAAAATGCAAGCGGAGAAATCTTCCACCGAAAAAAGGGAGAAAGACGAAAAAATTCTTATAAAAAAGAAAAAAGTGCTTGACACTGAAAAAGTGGTGTGGTATTATATCAAAGCT
>CALZCW010000117.1 GCA_945635805.1 uncultured Clostridia bacterium | reverse complement strand
AAAAGAGAGATATTTTAGAAAAAATTACAAATCACACCGGCAGCGGAAGAAATCGAAGGAAAAAAGCAGGACCGCCTGGCGGCAGTCCTGCTGATGATTTGCCGGAGACGGGGCTCCGGCGCGGAAAAGAATCATTCCAGATTCAGGTGCTTGCGGAGGATCCGCTCACTGAGGAAGAAGTACAGGGCGCTCAGCAGAGCCTCAAAGCCCGCCACGAGGCCGAGGAACAGGTTGGGGGACTGATCCGCCAGCAGATCCATCGCCTGCGAGCCCACAAGGCCGACGGTCACGATCATGACGATGATCTCCAGTGCCATGCTGATGCCGTAGTAGATCAGGACGGACCACAGAATCCGCTTGCTGCGGAACAGGTGCCCGATGCTGCAGGACAGATAGATCTGCAGGAGCCCGGCGCACAAGGAGAAGAACAGCAGCAGCAGAATCAGGGCCAGCGTCAGGCCGGTGGGGAAGTCCATCCGCGTCAAAAGGCTCTTGAGAAGGGAAAGCAGCCCGTCAACGCCGGCGAAAAGCAGAATAGTGGAGAAAAAGCAGATGACGGCGGTGACTGCGATGGTCAGAATGGCGGTGATGAACTTGGACAGCAGAAGCTGCCAGGGACGCACCGGCAGGGTGAACATCAGATAGCCCTCGTCCCGCAAAAGCCCGGAATAGAAGCGAATGATGGAAATGATAAGGGCAAAGGCACAGGCGGCGATGACCGCCAGAATGAAGAGCGTAACGGTGGAGACGGTCAGGATCGTAGCGGTTCTGCCGTGCCAGTCCGCCGCCAGAGCCAGGCGACCCAGAAGTGCAAAGGCAATAATGCAGGGCCAGACCAGCAGATAGATCTTCAGATTGGCCCGCAGGTCGTATTTCAGCAGTTTACTCAGCACGGCCATTCACCTCCCATGGGAATCATGCGGAAGATTTCGCGGAAGACCTCATCCACGGATTTTCCCTCCGCCTGACGGATGTTGTCCACACTGTCGTAGCGGACCACACGGCCCTCCTTGAGGAAGATGGCCTCGTCCAGGACCGGCTCCACATCGGAGATCAGATGGGTGGAGATCAGGACGGAGCTTTCCGGACTGTAGTTGGACAAAATGGTGCGCAGGATGAACTCCCGCGCCGCCGGATCGACGCCGGCAATGGGCTCGTCGAGGAGGTAGAGCTTTGCAGCCCGGCTCATGACCAGAATAAGCTGCAGCTTCTCCTTGGTGCCCTTGGACATGGTCTTGATCTTCATATCCATGGAAATGTCCAGCGCATGGCACATGGCTTCGGCCCGTTCCCGGCGGAAGTCGGCGTAAAAATCGGCAAAGAGATTCACCAGGTCCTTGGTCTTCATCCAGCCGGCGTAGTACATCCGATCCGGCAGATAGCTGACCAGCGCCTTGGTCTCAGGACCGATGTCCTTCCCGTCGATCTGCACTTCACCCTCCGTCGGGCGGAGCAGACCGGCGAGAATCTTGATAAATGTGGTCTTGCCGGAGCCGTTGGGACCAAGCAGACCGATGATCTTGCCCGGCGTCAGCTTCAGGTCCACCTTGTCCAGCGCCGGGATTCCGCTGCGGTATGATTTGCTCAGACCGCTGCAGGATACCAGTAGATTCATTCAGATTCCCCCTTTGATTTCAGTAGCTGTGAGGTCTCCTCCGGCGTAAAGCCGAGAAGACGCATTTTTTCGCAGAATAAGACCAGTTCCTCCTGGGCAAGAGCGTGGCGCGTGTCGGAAATGAGCTGTGCGTCCTGGGTCACATAGCGGCCTGTATTCCGCTGGGCGGAGACCAGTCCGCGCTCCTCAAGATAGACCAGTGCGCGCTGCATGGTGTTGGGATTGACTCCCGCTTCAGCCGCCAGATCCCGCACCGACGGTATCCGTACTCCCGGTGCGTACTGCCCGGAGACAATGCGCTGGGTCAGGATCTGCGCGAGCTGCAGCCAGATCTGCCGGTCATTTTTCAGTTGCCAAGGCAAACGATCACCTCCAAATGTATCATTGTATTAACATACTAATACATTGATACAGATTTGTCAAGAGGGAAAATGGAAAAAATTTCGGCTGCCGGTGGGCAGCCGAAATTCTGGCAAAACAGTCGGTGTTCAAACAGAACCGGATCAATTCATATTCAGCAGATAAATTTCCCGCAGCAGCTTGGCAGCTTCCAGACGGGTCAGAGGCTCTTCCGGGGCACTCACGGTGATGCCTGCCTCCTGCAGAACCTGGAGGGAAGCGGCCGCCCAGGTGTCGGATTCCATGCTGAAAGCGGAGACGGAGACCGGCAGCTTCACCAGATTCTGCAGCAGCACGGCGGCTTCCTGACCGGTGATCGGCTCATTGGGCCGGAAGAGAAGTCCGGCTTCCGTGACCTCACCGCTGATCAGGCCCCGCTGCATGGCTGCGGCCAGATAGGGCTGGACCCAGGCGGCGGCCTCCTGCGCGTCGGTGAAGCCGGAGACGGTCAGGGCCTCGTCCACGGGCACCTCCATCAGCTCCATGGCCATGACGAGGAATTCCGACCGGGAGACAGTATCCTCCGGGCAGAAGCAGAGGTTGCCTGCGATGCTTCTGCCGCTGTTCAGGCCGCTTTCGCACAGCCACATGGCTTCAAACTGGTCGTAGCCCTCCTGCAGATCGGAAAAGGCCATGGCATCGGAGGGCTTGAGAATGCGGATCTTCACCTCGGCAGGCTCGGAGACGTTTCCGGCCTCGTCGGTGACGGTGAAGGTGAAGCTGTCCTCGCCCACGCGGTTTTTGTCCGGGGTGTAGACGTAGGTGCCGTCGCTTTCCAGCTTGACGGTGCCGCGCTTGGGCTTGTCTGCCAACTGGAAGGTCAGAGAGGCGTTTTCCGGGTCGCTGCCGCAGAGAGTGCCGTCGTTGGGGATGTTTTTGTAGGTCTCAAACTCCGCGCCGATGGCTTTGGGCGTTTCGTTTTTGCCGGACTGGATGCGGATGGTCAGACAGGTAGGGTCGCCCAGGGCTGTGCCGCAGATGGGCTGGTATTGCAGCACCGCGTCACAGCTCTCGGTACAGGTGGGCAGCAGGCGCACACGGTCCAGCGCCTCCGCCGTAAGGATATCGCCTGCCCGCAGCACGCGGCTGCCCAGAGTGACCACGGCGACGGAGTCCTCCGGGACGGCGGTGACGAAAATGCCGCTGAGGTCGTTGAGGTCATCGGAATAAAAATCGGCCTGACTGAAGCAGTATTCCGTGTTATAAAGGGTTCGGGCGTCCGCAGCGCCGACGCTGAAACACAGGGCCAGCAGGCAGGCGAACAGGGTGATGCATCGGATGATGGGTTTCATATGAGTCCCTCCTATAAAATCTACGGTCATAGGTTGCGCCGAACGCCGGAAAATATGCAAAAAAATTCCGCCGTTTCCAAACGACGGAATTTTTCTCAGAATTTTAATACGGTCGGATATAGTGGGCGCTGATGTCCGGCGCAGGCCGCATTTTAATACCAGAAACGATGCCCATGGCGATAAATGAGGTGAGGATAGAGCTGCCGCCGTAGCTGAAGAAGGGCAGCGCCAGACCGATGACGGGCAACAGACCCAGGCAGACGCCCACGTTAATCAGAATCTGGAACAGGAACATACTGGCAATGCCGATGCAGATCAGGCGGTTCTGCAGGTCCGGGGACTTCATGCCCACATAAAAAACGCGCAGCACGATGGCCAGCAGGAGCAGCAGGACGATGATACATCCCACCATGCCGAGCTGTTCGCCGATGGTGGAGAAAATGGAGTCGGTATGGCGGGCCGGCAAAGCGCCCGTGTTGGTCATGGTGCCGTTGAAAAGCCCGGTGCCGGACAGACCTCCGTTGCGGAAAGCCTTCAGATTCTGGTTGGTCTGCCAAAGCTCGTTCCAGCCGGTGGGATCGATGGACGGGTCATAGAGAGCGAGAATACGGTTTTTCTGGTCCTCGCGCATAATATTCTGCCACAGGTAGGGTGCGGCGACGGCAAAAGCGCCTGCACCGGCC
>CALZCW010000116.1 GCA_945635805.1 uncultured Clostridia bacterium | reverse complement strand
CTCATCGTGCAGACGGTGACGGAGGCTGCGGTGGAGGCCCAGCAGGCGACCCAATCCGTCGGCCTGGGCATCTTGCAGGTGCTCTATTTCTTCTCCTTTATCGCCATTAACCTGGGCGTGATGAACCTGCTGCCAATTCCTGCCCTCGACGGTGGACGGGTGGTGTGCCTGCTGGTGACGGCGGCGGCGGAAAAGATCCTGCGCCGGAAGATCAACCCCAAATACGAGGGCTATCTCCACGCGGGCTTTATGATCCTGCTGTTGATTCTGATGGCGGTCATCGCCTTCAAGGATATTTTCCAACTGATCGGAGGCTGACTATGACTAGACAAATCTCCGTCGGCGGAGTAAAGATCGGCGGCGGCGCGCCTGTGTCCATCCAGTCCATGCTCAACCGTCCCAATACGGACGTGGAGGGCTGCCTGGAGCAGATCGGCGCACTGAAAAAGGCCGGTTGTGACATCGTCCGCCTGTCGGTGCTGGATATGGAGGCGGCGGAGGCTTTTGGTGCCATTGCGGAAAAATCGCCGCTGCCGCTGGTGGCGGACATCCATTTTGATTACCGTCTGGCCATTGCCGCTGCCGAAGGGGGCGCGGCGAAGATCCGCATCAATCCCGGCAACATCGGCGGCGAGAGCAACGTCAGGGCGGTGGTGGACTGCTGCAAGGCCCATCATATTCCCATCCGCATCGGCGTCAACGGCGGCAGTCTGGACAAGGCACTGCTGGAAAAATACGGCCATCCCACGCCGGAGGCTCTGGTGGAGAGCGCCTTTTCCCATATCGCCCTGCTGGAAAAATATGGGTTTTGCGACATCTGCGTGTCCATGAAGTCCAGCAATGTGCCGCTTATGATGCAGGCATACCGGCTGATGCACGAAAAATCCGACTATCCCCTCCATGTGGGCGTGACGGAGACGGGTACGGAATACATGGGCACCATCAAATCCGCCATGGGCATCGGCGGCCTGCTGTGCATGGGCATCGGCGACACCATCCGTGTTTCCCTCACTGCCGACCCGGTGCGGGAGGTGGTGGCGGCCAAGGCTATCCTGAAAGCCGCCGGACTGCGCAAGAGCGGTGTGAATCTCATCTCCTGTCCCACCTGCGGACGGACAAAAATCGACCTGATCGGCCTGGCCGGACAGGTGGAAAAGGCATTGGAAAACTGTGAAAAGGATATTACGGTGGCAGTTATGGGCTGCATCGTCAACGGCCCCGGTGAGGCCAGAGAGGCCGACATCGGAATCGCCGGCGGCGACGGCTGCGGCGTGATCTTCGTCAAGGGAGAACTGAAAGAAAAGCTGCCCTATGACGCTCTGCTGCCCGCACTGCTGTCTTATATAGAGGAATTATAGAATGTCAAAGCAGTATCTCCTGTTGGAACTGTTTCATGAATATACGCCGGATGAGCCGCTGCGTGCCCTTTTGGAGCAGGCGGCGGTTTGTCATGGAGAAATTGACCGGGAGGACCGGTCCGTGACCCTGGAGCTGTCTCTGCCCCATTATGTCCCTGCGGCAGACCTGGAGACAGCTTCCCGGGAGCTTTGCGCCCTTTATGGGGTGCGAAAAGTGCGACTCCTGCCTAAATTTCCCGGGGAATGTCTGGCAGAGTGCCAGGCGGAGGAGCTGAACCGGCTGCTGATTGCTGCCTATTCTCCGGCGGCGGCAACCCTGGCAGGCTGCCGCTGGGAGCTGGCGGAGGGGGAGAGCCGTCTCTATCTCCGCGCCAACGGCAAGGACGGCCTGCTGCCCTATCTGGCTGCCGTGGAGCGCTATCTGGAGGAACGCTTCGGCGTGCGGACAAAGATCAGTGTCATCTGCGGCGACGAAAGCGAGGGCACGGCCCTGTTTGACCGGACGGAGCAGATGCGCCGCGACGCCATGAAGGAGATTCCTGTAACCTGCACGGCTGCCCCATCATCGCCGGAAAAGAAGAAGGAAGTGTCCATGATTCTGGGCAAACCCTTCAAGGGCGACCCCATGCCCATGGGAGAGATCTCCCAGAACCACCAGAACGAGCGGATCGTCATCGAGGGCAAGGTCGTCGCCGTTGCCCACCGGGAGGTCAACAAGGGTGCGGCCACCGTTGTTAAATTTGACATGACGGACTTTGGCGGTTCCATCTGCGTCAGCGACTATTTCAAGGGTGATTCCGGCAAGCCTATTACCGATGCTGTTGCCAAACCGGGCCTGTGGCTGCGGGTGCAGGGCGACGTGGACTACGACAAGTACGACCGGGAGATGGTGGTCCGGCCCAGAGCCATTCAGCGCATGGACCCGCCGCTGCGTCAGGACACGGCGGAGCACAAGCGGGTGGAGCTGCATCTGCACACCACCATGTCCCTCATGGACGCCCTGACCAAGACCGGCGAGGCTGTGGCGACGGCGGCCCGCTGGGGCCACAAGGCCATCGCCATTACGGATCACGGCGTGGCGTCCTCCTTCCCTGATGCCCTCAAGGCCAGCAAAAACAAGGTGGCAGGGACGGACAAGCCCATAAAAATCCTCTACGGCTGCGAGGGCTACTACGTCAACGACGTGGATGACCGCATCGCCGTCCACGGCAGGGGCAATATGGACCTGGAGGGGGAATTTGTCGCCTTCGACCTGGAGACGACGGGCCTTTCCTCCCTCCATGACACCATCACGGAGATCGGCGCGGTCATTCTGCGGGGCGGTGAGGTGGTGGATACCTTCCAGACCTTCGTGGACCCGGAGCGAAAGCTGGATGCGAAGATCATTGAGCTGACGGGCATCACCGACGCCATGCTGGAGGGCGCGCCCAAGATCGCCCAGGCCCTGCCGGACTTTCTGCGCTTCTGCGGAGACCGTCCGCTGGTGGCCCATAACGCTGATTTTGACGTGGGCTTTCTGACGGCGGCCTGTGAGCGCCTTGCCATTCCGTTCCAGCCGACCTATATCGACACCCTGATTTTAGCCCAGAATCTTCTGCCGCACCTGAACAAATTTAAGCTGAATTTGGTGGCCGAGGCCCTGTCTCTGCCGGAATTCAACCATCACCGGGCTTCCGACGATGCCCTGACCTGCGGCAAGATCTATCTCTGCTTTGCGCAGATGCTTCGTCAGCGGGGCCTGCAGGACATCCAGTCCATCAACGCAGACATGGTGAGCCTGCGCTCCGGCAGCCGCATCAACGACCGCCGCGCCCGCCATATCATCGTCTTTGCCAAGAACCAGACGGGCCTGCGCAACCTCTACCACATCATTTCCGACGCCCATCTGCAGTATTTCAAGCGCTTTCCGCGTATGCCGAAGTCGGAGCTGCTGCGCTACCGCGAGGGTCTGATCATCGGCTCTGCCTGCGAGGCCGGCGAGCTGTTCCAGGCGGTCATTGCCCATAAGAGCGACGCCGAGCTAAAGCGTATTGCCTCCTTCTACGACTTCCTGGAGATCCAGCCTCTGAGCAACAACCGCTTCATGCTGGAAGACGGCACTGCGGCCAGTGAGGAGGAGCTTCGGGACTTCAACCGCACGATCGTGCGCCTGGGCGAGGAGCTGGATAAACCCGTCTGCGCCACCGGCGACGTCCACTTTCTCAATCCGGAGGAGGAGATCTACCGCCGAATCCTGCTGGCCAGCAAGGGCTTTTCTGACTGCGACCGGCCCAATCCGCTCTATTTCCGTACCACGGACGAAATGCTGGAGGAATTCTCCTACCTGGGTGCGGAAAAGGCCTTTGAGGTGGTGGTGACGAACCCGAACCATATCGCGGATATGTGCGATACCATCCGTCCCGTGCCCCACAACCTCTTTGCCCCCAAGATCGAAAACTCCGTGGAGGACTTGAAGCGCCTGGTCTACGGCAAGATGCACCGCCTCTACGGGGAAAACCCGCCGGAGATCGTCACGACCCGCGTGGAAACGGAGCTGCACGACATCATCACCTGCCATTACGACGTGATCTATATGTCCGCCCAGAAGCTGGTGCAGAACTCCCTGGAAAACGGCTATCTGGTCGGCTCCCGTGGCTC
>CALZCW010000115.1 GCA_945635805.1 uncultured Clostridia bacterium | reverse complement strand
TTAGAATACCTCATTCCCACGAAAAAAGCAAGTATGCGGTTGACCTGGGACAATTTTGTGGTATCATATAAGAAAAAATCGAAACCGAGGCCATTTTATGCTGAACTTCCGCGAGATCACCCTTGCAGACCGTGAAACGATCCACAACCATCTCTACTCCGCCGCCGGACACGGCAGCGAATATTCCTTTGCCAACCTGCTTCTCTGGGGCGAGCAGTACGTCGCCGTTGCCGACGGTACCCCCCTCTTTTTCAGCCGTTTCGGTAGCTGGAACTCTTATCTTTTTCCCCTTTCCGGTTCTCTGCCGGAGATGGTGGAGCTTCTGCGCAGCGATGCCAGACAGCGTGGTATCCCACTTGTGCTGTTCGGCCTTTCGGCTGAGGACACCGCTCGTCTGGAAGCGGTTTTCCCCGGGCAGTTCACCTTCCGGCCGGAGCGTGACAGCTTCGACTACGTCTACGACATTGAGCGGCTGACGGAGCTCCACGGCAAGAAGCTCCAGGCCAAGCGCAACCACTGCAACCGTTTTGAGGCTGACTTCCCTGAGTGGCGGGTCCTGCCGCTGACCCGGGAGCTGCTGCCCCGCTGCCGTGCCTTCACGGAGGCCTGGTACCGCAGCCACTACACCCACAATCAGGATTATTCCGGTGAACGCCGCGCCATTTCCAAAGCCTTTGAATATTTTAATGAGTTGCACATGGATGGCATTGTTCTGGAGACCTCCGAAGGCGTGGTGGGCTTTTCCATGGGAAACCGCATCCACGAAGACACCTTTGACGTAAACTTTGAAAAGGCCCGGGCGGATATTAACGGGGCCTATCCCATGGTCAACCGGGAATTTGCCCGCCGTATCCACGAAAAATACCCCCAGGTCCGCTTTCTGAACCGGGAGGACGACATGGGCATTGCCGGTCTGCGGCAGGCCAAGGAGAGCTACTTCCCTGATATTCTGTTGGAGAAGTTTATTGCGGAGGAAAAACAATGACGGCCTACCGGCAGCTCACGCCGGCGGAGTATCCGGCGCTGAACGGGCTTTGGCACCGGTGCTTCGGCGACACGGAGCAGGAGATCACGGCCTTTTGGCGCGCCGTGGGCGATCAGGTCCGCGTTTTTGCCGCTTGGGACGGCGGGAGGGCCGTTTCCATGCTCTGCGCGCTGTCTGCCGGTCTAGTGGACGAGGCGGGCGATCTGCTTCCCGCCGCTTACCTCTATGCCGTCTGCACCGCGCCGGAGCGCCGCAATCAGGGCCTCGCCGCCAAACTGACGGCATACGCGGAGGCTGCCCTGCGGCGGCAAGGGGTCGCCGTGACGGCATTGGTGCCTGCTAATGCGGACCTGTTCCGTTTTTATGAAAAGCTGGGCTATGAGACTGTATTTTACCATAAGGAATATACAATCCCGCCAAAAGCGGGCTCTGTGAAGCTCACAAAAATCGATGCCGACGCCTACCGCAGTCTGCGGGAAATGCAGCTCTACGGTTCGTTTTTGTCCTATGACGCACCGCTTCTGCATCTGCAGGAAGTGATGTCCGGCGGCACAGGTCTGTACCGCGCCGAGACGGACAGTCTGGTCTGCTGCGCAGCGGTGCAGAAAGAGGGAGCCATTCTTCACATCAAGGAGCTTCTGCCGGACTGCCCGGAAGCCGCGTCGGCGCTGGCTGCGGCGCTGCACTGCCAAAGTGCTGTCGTGCGGACGGAGGGAAGCGGCACGCCCTTCGGCATGGCAAAGGCACTTAGCGGCGTCTGCCTGCCAAAAACGGCCTATCTAGGCCTTGCTTTTGATTGATCTACTGGTTTTTTCTGCAATTCACAAAATTTTTGTAGAAAATCTTCTGAATACACATTATAATAATATATTGGAGTTGAAAGGAGGACGCCGCATGGACACATTTCTCGGCAATGACGGCCTGAAGCAGCGTCTTTCCACCGCTTTGGCAAAGGGCCAGCTCTCCCACTGCTATCTGCTGACGGGCCCTGTCGGCTCCGGCAAGCGGACTCTGGCCAAGTATCTGGCAGCCGCCATGCAGTGTACGGGATCAAGCCGTCCCTGTCTGCAGTGCCCCCAGTGCCGCAAGGTCCTCGGCGGCGTGCATCCCGATCTGATCACCGTGGACGATCCGGAGAAAAAGATCATCCCGGTCAAGCTGGTGCGCGACGCCTGCGCCGACCTCTATATCCGTCCCAACGAGGGGCAGAAAAAAATCTATCTTTTTCCCCGCGCCCAGGATCTGAATCCCCAGGGCCAGAACACCCTGCTCAAGTGCATTGAGGAGCCTCCGGCCTACGGCGTTTTTCTGCTGCTGGCTGAGCACGCCGAGCAGCTCCTGCCCACCATCCGCAGCCGCTGCGTGGAACTACGCCTCTCTCCCCTGCCGGAAGCCCTGCTGCGGCAGGAGCTGACGCGGCGCTACCCCAATGCCGGTCCCGAGTCGATCCGCGCGGCAATGGAACGCTCCGGCGGCTATCTGGGCAAGGCGGTCACGGCGCTGGAGGAGGCAGGCGACCTGCTGCCCCAGAGCAAAGCCCTTGCGGAAGCTCTGTGTCAAAACAGTCCCGGCGCCCTTCTTCGGGTGACAGCCCCTATGGAAAAGCTCAAACGGGAGCAGCTTCTCCCCATCCTGCAGCAGTGGCAGGTTCTCCTTGCCGCCGCTCTGCGCTGCCAATGCGGCCAGCCGGCGCTGTATCCCGAGTGCGCCCGTCTTGCTCAAAAATGCTCTGCCGCCGCCCTCCTGTCTGACACGGAGGCACTGCGCCAAGCCATGGAGCTTTGCGAGGCCAATGTGGGCACCGCCCATATCTGCGGGCTGCTGGCGACGCGTCTGTAAAAAATCTTTCTCTGAGGAGTTATTATGGAACATAAGGAAAACAACGCTGTTACCGTCTGCGACGTTCAATTTCGCAACAACAGCAAGGTCTATTATTTTGATCCCGGTGCTTTGCAGCTTCATGCGGAGGACAGAGTCATCATCGACACTGCCCGGGGGCCGGAATTCGGCGTGTGCGTCCGCGGCAATCACGAGGTTGCCGGCCATGAGGTTGTCGCGCCGCTGCGTCCCGTTCTGCGGCTTGCCACGGAACAGGACAAAAAAACCGACGCGGAAAACCGTGAGCGGGAAAAGCGCGCCTACAATGTCTGCCTGCAGAAGATCGCCGATCTGAAGCTGGATATGCAGTTGGTCTCCGCCGAATATGCCTTTGACGGCAGCAAGATTCTCTTCTTCTTCACCGCCGACGGGCGGGTGGATTTCCGGGAGCTGGTCAAAAATTTGGCCTCTGTGCTTCGCACCCGCATTGAGCTGCGCCAGATCGGCGTGCGCGACAAGGCCAAGATGGTCGGCGGCCTGGGCATCTGCGGTCGGCCCTTCTGCTGCCGTGAATTTCTGGAGGACTTTCAGCCGGTATCCATCAAGATGGCAAAGACCCAGAATCTCAGTCTGAATCCCACCAAGATTTCCGGCACCTGCGGCAGACTCATGTGCTGTCTGAACTATGAGCAGGAGGCCTATGAAGACCTGCTGCGCACCAGCCCCAAGGTAGAGTCCTTCGTCGACACCCCCGACGGGCGCGGCACCGTTACCGACGTCAATCTGCTGCGTCAAAGCGTCCATGTGCGTCTGGAAAAGCAGCCGGACACGGTAGTTTGCCACAAAAACTGCGATATCTGCGTCCTGCGCAACGGAAAGGCCAAGAAAACCGACGAGCCTATCCCTGACGATCTGGCCCCCATTTCCGGCGGAAAAGCGCAAAAAAAGCAGGAATCTCCGGCTTTTTCCACCTATCTGGAGCCGGTGGTCCTGAAAAAAAGCGCCCAGACCGTGGAGGAGGGCGTCTACGCGCCGGAGTCTGAAGCGGAAAGCGCGCCGAAGGACACGCCGCGCCGCCGCAGGGGCGGAAAGAACCACAAGCCCAAGACGGACGCGCCCAAGGAAGCGCCTGTCCGGGAGCAGGAGGCCAAAACCTCCAAGCCGGCCAAGAAACAGAATCCCTCCAAGCCCCAATCTCAGGTTAAGGCGGAGGC
>CALZCW010000114.1 GCA_945635805.1 uncultured Clostridia bacterium | reverse complement strand
TGACTAAAAGCTAAGGGCTAAGGGTGAATGACTGAGGTGTCTGCTTCGCAGACGATTTAATTCTTTCAGTGAACAGTGAATGGTGAACATTGAACCGTGAATCAGTGAGGTGTCTGCTTTGCAGACACCCGTAGGGCACGCCGACCCCGGCGTGCCGTTCTTTTCATTCGTCTGCGCAGCAGACACCATACCTATTCACTATTCACTTTTCACCGTTCACTGTTCACAAAAAACCAAAGGGAAAGCGTTCTGTTTCTCAGGCGAAAAAGTTCACAATTTCAACACACCTGACGGGGAAATATCTGCTATAATGATGCCCTATCAGACCGCAGCACTGCGGCCGAACGGATACACAACTTTTTGCAACCCAACGGACGCCCGCCGACTGGCGCGGCATCCGCGATTCTCTGGAAAGGAACCCGTTTATGCTCAAGCTGTTCAAAACCCTCTCGAAGCGCGACTGGCTGCTGACGGCGGTGAGTTTCCTCTTTATCCTGGTGCAGGTCTGGCTGGATCTGACGCTGCCGGATTATATGTCGGAGATCACCACCCTGGTGCAGACCGAAGGCAGCGCCATGAGCGCCATCCTCACCGCCGGAGGGAAAATGCTCCTGTGCGCCCTGGGCAGTCTGCTGGCCTCGGCCATCGTGGCCTTTTTTGTGGCGCGGATCGCCTCCGACTTCGGCGCGCGGCTCCGGCTGCGGCTCTTTGACCGCGTACAGGCCTTCTCCATGGAGGAGATCGGCGCCTTTTCCACCGCCAGCCTTATCACCCGTTCTACCAACGACGTGACCCAGGTGCAAAATGCCGTGGTCATGGGTCTGCAGGTGGTTCTGAAAGCGCCCCTGACCGCCGTCTGGGCCATTTTGAAGATCTCCGGCAAAAGCTGGCAGTGGTCCTTTGCCACGGCGGTGGCGGTGGTCCTGCTGCTGACCCTGGTGGGCGTCGGGATCCTGACGGTGCTGCCGAAGTTTAACCGCCTGCAGCTCCTCACCGACGACCTCAACCGCGTCACCCGCGAAAATCTGACGGGCATCCGCGTGGTGCGGGCCTACAACGCCGAGGGCTACCAGGAGGAAAAATTTGAGAAAGCCAATGACGTTTTGACCCGGACCAACCTCAGCGCCGTCCGCACGCTGCAGTGCCTGATGCCCTGCGTGCAGCTGGTGCTCTCCGGCCTGTCCCTGGCCATCTACTGGATCGGCGCGGCCCTGATTAACGCCGCTGCCCTGACCGAAAAGCTGGGCCTGTTCTCCGACATGATTGTTTTCTCCTCCTACGCCATGCAGGTGGTCATGTCCTTCATGCTGCTGGTGGCCCTGTTTATCCTGCTGCCCCGCGCCCAGGTCTCTGCCAGGCGTATCTGCGAGGTGCTGGACATGACTCCCTCCATTCTCGACGGCAAGCGCACCTCCGGCGACGAAAGCCAGCGGGGCCGGGTGGAATTCCGCCATGTTACATTTAGATACCCGGACGCGGAGGAGGATGTCCTCCACGATCTGACCTTTACCGCCGAGCCGGGTGAAACGGTGGCCTTTATCGGAGCCACCGGCAGCGGCAAGAGTACCGCTCTGCACCTGATCCCCCGGTTCTACGATGCCACCGAGGGCGAGGTCCTGGTGGACGGGGTCAACGTGCGGGAATACTCTCAGGAGGCTCTGCACAACAAGCTGGGCTATGTGGCCCAGAAAGCGGTGCTGTTCAGCGGAACGGTCCGCTCCAACGTCACCTACGGCGACAACGGACGCCCCGACGCCACCGACGACGAGGTCACCCACGCCATCCAGACCGCTCAGGCGGCGGAGTTCGTGGACCATATGGAGCAGGGCGCCGACAGCTTTGTCGCCCAGGGCGGCGACAACCTCTCTGGCGGCCAGAAGCAGCGGCTCTCCATTGCCCGCGCCGTCTGCCGCAAGCCGGAGATCTTCCTCTTTGACGACTCCTTCTCCGCCCTGGACTACAAGACCGACCGTATATTGCGCCGCACCCTGGACCGGGAGTGCGGCGACGCCACCCGGATCATCGTCTCCCAGCGCATCGGCACCATCCGCGACGCGGACAAGATCATCGTCCTGGATGAGGGCCGTATGGCGGGCACCGGCACCCACACCCAACTGATGGAAAGCTGCGAGGTCTACCGCCAGATCGCCTATTCCCAGCTGTCAAGAGAGGAGCTGACATAATGCCCGGACCTCATGGACCTAAAAATGTCGAGCGTTCCAGGGACTTTGCCGGCACCTGGAAAAAGCTCCTGCGCTACAGCAGCCGGTACGGGCCTGCTCTGCTCATCGCCCTGCTGGCGGCGCTGACCGGAACGGTTCTGACCCTCCTGGGGCCGGATAAGCTGTCCGACCTGACCAATCTCATCGTTGAGGGGATGCTCACGGGCATCGACATGAGCGGTGTGGCCCGTATCGGCATCACGCTGATCGTGTTTTACCTTGCCAGCCTGCTCCTGTCCATCGCCCAGAACGCCATCATGGTCACGGTGACCCAGCGCATTGCCCGACAGATGCGTTCGGACATCTCCCGGAAGATCAACCGGCTGCCCATGTGGTATTTCAACCGCCATGCCACCGGCGATATCCTCTCCCGCGTGACCAACGACGCCGATACCATCGGCGCCTCCCTCCACACCGGCGCTGCCACTCTGGTGACGGCGGTGACGATGATGCTCGGCTCCCTGGTGATGATGCTCCGCAGCAACTGGGTGCTGACCCTGACGGCAGTGGCGGCGACCCTGGTGGGCTTCAGCCTGATGTTCTTCATCATGGGCCGCAGCCAGAAGTATTTCGCCCGCCAGCAGCGCCATCTCGGTGAGCTCAACGGCCACATCGAGGAGATCTACGCCGGCCACACGGTGGTCAAGGCCTACAACGGCGAAAAGGCGGCGCGGCAGACCTTTGTCAGGATGAATGAAGCCCTGCGCAGCAGCGGCTTCCGCGCTCAGAGCCTTTCGGGCATGATGATGCCCCTCATGAGCTTTGTGGGCAACCTGGGCTATGTGGCCGTGTGCGTGGTCGGCGCGCTGCTGATCTTTAACGGCCATATGCAATTCGGCACCATCGTGGCCTTCATGCTCTACATCCGCTACTTTACCCAGCCCCTGTCCCAGATCGCCCAGGCCATGCAGCATATGCAGTCGGCGGCGGCTGCCGGCGAACGGGTCTTTGAGTTTCTGGAGGCCGAGGAGCTTTCTGACGAGAGCGGCAAGCAGCGGTCCCTGGAAAACGTCCGGGGCAAGGTGGAATTTGACCACGTGCGCTTCGGCTATGAGGATTCCGACCGGACGGTCATCCACGATTTTTCCGCCCTTGCCAAGCCGGGCCAGAAGATCGCCATTGTCGGCCCTACCGGCGCAGGAAAGACCACCATGGTCAATCTGCTCATGCGCTTTCATGAGCTGCAGGGCGGCCAGATCCGCATCGACGGCGTGCCGACGGAGGCACTGACCCGGGAGGCGGTCCACGACCAGTTCTGCATGGTCCTCCAGGACACCTGGCTGTTTGAGGGCACCGTGCGGGAGAATCTGGTCTACTGCGAGGAAAACGTCTCCGACGAGACGATGATCCGCGCCTGCAAGGCCGTGGGTCTGCACCACTTCATCCGCACCCTGCCCAAGGGCTATGACACGGTCCTCAACGACCGGGTCAACCTGTCCCAGGGCCAGAAGCAGCAGCTCACCATCGCCCGGGCCATGATCGCCGACCGGCCCATGCTGATTTTGGACGAGGCCACCAGCTCAGTGGATACCCGGACGGAGCTGAAGATCCAGCGGGCCATGGACGCCCTGATGAAGGACCGCACGTCCTTTGTCATCGCCCACCGCCTGTCCACCATCCGCGACGCGGATCTGATTTTGGTCATGCGCGACGGTGATATTGTGGAGAGCGGCACCCATGAGGCGCTGCTGGAAAAGGGCGGCTTCTACGCCGAGCTGTATAACAGCCAGTTTGAGGACGCGAGAGCCTGTCTTTCTTGCGGCATCAAAAAAACACCCGCACCTGTAGGGGCGGACGACTCTGTCCGCCCTAAGCTG
>CALZCW010000113.1 GCA_945635805.1 uncultured Clostridia bacterium | reverse complement strand
ACAAGAACGGCAAGGACGACGTGCGCACGGTGCTGCACCTGCACCCGGCCCTGGCTCCCTTCAAGGCCGCCGTGCTGCCCCTTTCCAAGAAGCTCTCTCCCGCCGCCGAGGAGATCTACCGCGATTTGCAGTCGGAATTCATGGTGGACTTTGACGACGCCGGCTCCATCGGCAAGCGCTACCGCCGGGAGGATGAGATCGGCACGCCCTTCTGCATCACCGTGGATTTCGCCACCGTGGGCGACGACACCACCCCCGCTGATCACGCTGTTACCGTCCGTGACCGCGACACCATGGAGCAGATCCGTCTGCCCATCTCCGAGCTGAAAAACTACCTGCGGGAGAAGCTGGCGTTCTGAAATGGACTCTGAAAAAACAGCCTCCCCGCTGAAACGCCGCTGGCGGCCCAAGGAGCGTTCCCCAAAGGTCAAATGGACCCTGACGGTGGTCCTGCTGCTCCTGGCGGCAATGGGTCTGACGGCGGTGTGTCTGATGGCCAGCACCCTGGACTTTTCCGCAGACCGGTTCTTCTCCTATTTCCGTGAGCCGGTCATTCTGCTGCTGAATTTCCTGCCTGTGGCGCTGCTGATGCTCTTTTTCTACTTCGCCACCAACCGCGCCTGGCTCAGCTACCTGATCCCCTCGGTGCTGCTGCTCATCATGGGCTACGTCAACTACTTCAAGGTGGCCCTGCGCGGCGAGCCCTTCGTCATCGACGATCTGTTCCTGCTGGGCGAGGGCATGGGCATGATGGGCAACTACACCATCATTCCGCCCGTATGGTTTTACATCTCCGTGGCTTTGATTCTGGCCGGCACCGTCCTCCTGTTTCTCTTCGCCCGGGGCCGCGTGCCGAAACAGCGCTGGTGGGTGCGGCTGCTGGCCGCTGCCGCCTGTATCGGCTTCGGCGCCTGCTCCTGGGTCTGGTGGTATTCGGACAGCGACCTCTACGACCGTCAGGAAAACGCCACTCTTTTCAATGTCTGGAAGGACACGGAGAACTACGCCTCCCACGGCTTTCTCTACTCCTTCCTCCACTCGGTGAGCACGGCCATCATGCCCGCGCCGGAGGGCTACAGCAAGCAGGAGGCCAAGGCGCTCCTGTCCGGCTTTGCCGATCAGGCCATCCCCGCAGACCGCCGGGTCAACGTGGTGGTGACCATGCTGGAGAGCTTCTCGGATCTGTCGGAGCTGGAGGCCATCGACTTCACCGCCGACGCCTACGCCGACTTCCACGCCCTGCAGACCGAGTCCTACCACGGCACCCTGCTGTCGGACACCTGCGGCGGCGGCACCATCAACGCCGAGCGGGCCTTCCTCACCGGCTTTTCCTTCCCCCAGCCTCACTACCGCAATCCGTCGTCCTCCTTCGTCCGCTATTTTTCCGCCTGCGGCTATCAGACCGACGGCTCCCATCCGGGCAACGACTGGTTCTACAGCCGGGTCAAAGTCAACGAGCGCCTGGGCTTCGACCGGTATCTGTTCATGGAGAACCACTATGAGGCCCTGACCGAGGAGGAACACGCCTCCGACGCCGTTTTGTTCCCGGAGCTGCGGCGCATCTACGAGGAGGAGACCGCCGACGGCCAACCCTATTTCTCCTTCTCCGTCACCTACCAGAACCACAGCCCCTACGAAAACGAGCGCCTCGAGGGCGGCGAGTACGTCTCCCACGCGGGAATCTCCGACGAGGCCTACTACCTGGTCAACAACTACTTAAACGGCGTGGCCGACACGGGACGGCAGCTTGCCGCTTACGTCGACAGCTTCCGGGACGACGAGACCCCGGTGGTCCTGGTCTTCTTCGGCGACCACAAGCCCTCCTTCGGCGCGGAAAACTGCTACTATGAGGAGATGGGCGTCAACGTTCTGGAGAGCACCGCCGAGGGCTGCCGGAATCTCTACTCCACCCCCTACCTCATCTGGGCCAACGATGCGGCCAGGGAGGTCCTGGGCAACGACTTTACCGGGAACGGCGGGATGATCTCCCCCTGCTACCTCATGTCGGTGCTCTTTGACCAGTGCGGCTGGGAAGGCCCTGCCTGGATGCAGCTGCAGCGGCAGGTCCGGGAGGTCTGCCCCGTCATGCACCAGGACACCATGTATCTCTCCGCCGACGGCTCCCTGACCGACACCCTGCCGGAGACCGCCGTGCAGGCGCATCACGACTACACCGTGGCGGAATACTATCTGCGCAAAACGCTGATCACCTACAGCTTTCAATAATTATGAAAAGGAATGGTCACTATGGAAAAATGTAACAGCAAACAGCTCGCCATCCTGGCTGCGAAGGCACGTCTGCTGGGCCTTGACGCGGTGCATACCGCCGCTTCCGGCCACATCGGCGGCAGCCTCTCCGCCATTGACGCCATCACCACCCTCTATTTCGGCGTCATGAACGTGGATCCCGACCACCCGCAGGATCCCGACCGGGACCGCTTCGTCCTGTCCAAGGGCCACTGCACGCCCGCCCTCTACCCGGTCCTGGCTCTGCGCGGCTACTTCCCCGTGGAGGATCTGAAGCTCTTCCGCTCCATCAAGGGGCATTACTCCGGCCACGCCGAAATGCGCCACGTCAGGGGCGTTGATATGTCCACCGGCTCTCTGGGCCAGGGCATTTCCGCCGCCGTCGGCATGGCGCTGGGCGGCAAGCTGAAGAAGAAGGACTACCGGGTCTACACCGTCCTCGGTGACGGTGAGATCGCCGAGGGTCAGGTCTGGGAGGCCGCCATGTCCGCCGCCAAGTACGGCCTGGACAACCTGTGCGCCATGGTGGACGTCAACGGTCTGCAGATCGACGGCGCCACCAGGGACGTCATGCCCTCCGAGCCTCTGGACAAGAAATTTGAGGCCTTCAACTGGAACGTCATCCACGTCGACGGCCACGACTACGACGCCCTGCTGCAGGCCTTTGCCGACGCGGCGGCCTGCAAGGGCAAGCCCACGGTGCTTCTGCTGAAGACCACCAAGGGCAAGGGTGTCTCCTTCATGGAAAACAACGCCGGCTGGCATGGCAAGGCGCCCAACGATGAGCAGTATGCCCAGGCCAAGGCCGAGCTGGAAGCGAAATTAGCAGAATTGGAGGGCAAGTGATATGGCAGGCAAAATTGCGACCCGTGCCGCTTACGGCGAAGCGCTGTGTGAGCTGGCGGAAAAATACCCGGAGCTGGTGGTCCTCGACGCGGACCTGGCCGGCGCGACCATGACCAAGGGCTTCGCGGCCAAATACCCGGAACGGTTCTTTGACATGGGCATTGCCGAGTGCAACATGACCGGCGTGGCGGCAGGCCTTTCCACCTGCGGCTTCAAGCCCTTTACCAACACCTTCGCCATCTTTGCCTCCGGCAGAGCCTGGGAGCAGGTGCGCAACTCCATCGCCTACCCCCATCTCAACGTCAAGGTGGTCGGCTCCCACGGCGGTCTGTCCGTCGGCGAGGACGGCGCTACCCATCAGTGCATCGAGGACTTCGCCCTCATGCGCGCCGTTCCCGGCATGAAGGTTCTGTGCCCCTGCGACGGCAACGAGATGAAGCTGGCCGTCGAGGCGCTGCTGAACTATGACGGCCCGGCCTATATGCGTCTGGGACGCAGTGCGGTGGACATCGTCACCGACGAAATCCCCGGCTACCGCTTTGAGCTGGACAAGGGCGCGGTTCTGGCCGACGGCAGCGACGTCACCGTCATCGCCACGGGCATCATGGTCCAGATGGCTCTCAAGGCCCGGGAAATCATGGCGACTGAGGGCGTTTCCGTCCGCGTCATTGATATGCACACCATCAAGCCCCTGGACGAGGAACTGGTTCTGAAGGCAGCCAGGGAGACCGGCTGCATCGTCACCACCGAGGAGCACAACATCATCGGCGGTCTGGGCGGGGCCGTGGCGGAATTCCTCAGCGAAAACTGCCCGACGCCGCTGGTGCGCCACGGCGTCAACGACGAATTCGGCCGCAGCGGCACGGCAGCCGCCGTCCTGGAGGCCTATGGTCTCACGGCTGAGGGCATCTGCGGGAAGATCCGCGAGGCCCTGAAGAAGAAATAAGAAAA
>CALZCW010000112.1 GCA_945635805.1 uncultured Clostridia bacterium | reverse complement strand
GAGCTGCCCGGATGGGAGCTCATCAGATAGGGCACCAGATACTGCTTCTTGCCCAGCTTTTCGTTGAGCCGGGTATATTGGCCGCAGAAGCGCTGATAGACCGCATGGCGGGGCTTTCCCATATAGTGCAGCACCGTGTCGGACACGTGCTCCGGGGCCACCTTCAACTGGCCGGACACATGGTGCTCCACCAGCTCCCGCAGGAAGGTGGGGTCGGGGTCCGCCAGCAGGTAGTCAAAGCGGATGCCGCTGCGGATGAACACCTTTTTCACCCGGGGAAGGCTCCGCAGCTCCCGCAGCAGGTTTACATAATCTGTATGATCCGCCCGCAGGTTCTTACACGGCGACGGGAACAGGCACTGCTTGTTGGGGCAGACGCCGTGCTTCCACTGCTTTTCGCAGGCGCTCTGGCGGAAATTGGCCGTAGGGCCGCCCACGTCGTGGATATAGCCCTTGAATTCCGGGTGCTGTGTCATTTTTTCCGCCTCGGAGAGGATGGAATCGTGACTGCGCACCTGGACGATGCGCCCCTGGTGGAAGGTCAGGGCGCAGAAGGAGCAGCCGCCGAAGCAGCCCCGGTTGGACACCAGGCTGAAGCGGACCTCGGAGATGGCGGGAACGCCGCCTGCATAGGACGGGTGGCACTCGTTCTGATAGGGCAGGTCGTAGATCGCGTCCATTTCCTCCGTGGTCAGGGGCTTCTGGGGCGGATTCTGCACCACGAACTGCCGCCCGTAAGGCTCAATGAGCCGCTTGGCGGAGAAGGGGTCGGTGTTGACGTACTGGGTGTAGAAGCTCTCGGCGTAGCGGCGCTTGTCGGCGCGCAGCTCGTCAAAGGAGGGCAGGACCACCGCTCCGTCCATGTCCGGCGCGTCGGTGCGGTAGACCGTCCCGTCGATGAAGGTCAGGTCGCGCACGGAAAGGCCGCTGCTGAGCGCGTCGGCGATCTCCACGATGCTCCGTTCGCCCATGCCGTAGGAGATCAGGTCGGCCTGAGAATCCAGCAAAACGGAGCGTTTGAGCTTGTCGGACCAGTAATCGTAGTGGGCCAGACGCCGCAGACTGGCCTCGATGCCGCCGAGGATGACGGGGATATGGGGATGGGTCTGGCGGATCAGGTTGCCGTAGACCACGGTGGCGTAGTCCGGGCGCTTGCCGGTGATGCCGCCGGGGGTGTAGGCGTCGGTTTTACGGCGGTGCTTGCCCACGGTGTAATGGTTGACCATGGAGTCCATGTTTCCGGCGCTGACCAGATAGCCCAGGCGCGGCGTGCCGAAAATATTGACCGAATCCGGATCCCTCCAGTCCGGCTGGGAGCAGATTGCCACCTTATATCCGGCGTTTTCCAGCACGCGGCTGATGATGGCGTGGCCGAAGGAGGGGTGGTCCACATAGGCGTCGCCGATGACGTAGACGAAATCCGGCTGCTGCCAGCCCAGAGCGTCCATTTCCGCCCGGCTGACGGGAAGAAAGCCGCCCATCACCGTCTGCCCGTGGAGCCGAAGCCGCCCTCGCCGCGCACCGTGTCGGACAGCTCCGATGCCTCGACGAATTTCGCCGTCAGATAGGGCGTCAGGATCATCTGGGCGATCCGTTCGCCGTCCTCGATGGTCTGGGGGACGGCGCCGTGGTTGTGCAGGGGGACGAAGAATTCCCCCCGGTAGTCCGAGTCGATGACCCCGACCTTGTTGGCGGGGGCCAGAGAACGCTTGGTGGCAAGGCCGCTGCGGGCAAACACCAGACCGGCGTAGCCCTCCGGGATCTCCATGGAAATGCCGATGGAGATGAGCCGCGTCTCGCCCGGCTCCAGGGTCACGGGGCCGTCCAGACAGGCGCACAGATCCGCGCCGGCGGAAAAGGCCGTGCCGTAGACCGGCAGCCGGGCGTTGCCTCTCAGTTTTTTTACTTTTACTTCTTGCATAGGGGCCTCCTGTAATTTACGGATGAACGGGGTCAGGCCAAAATCTTCTCCAGGAATGACTGCAGGGCCGTTTCATAGCCCTCCCGGTCCACCAGGTAGCTTCTGCCATGAACCGCCCCGGGGACGGTGAGCAAAACCTTGTTTTCCGATGTGCAGGCATCAAAGGTCTGCCGGGACATGATGCAGGGGACAAAGGTGTCCGCCTCGCCGTGGGCCAGAAACAGCGGCAGCCGGTTGGTCTTCATGGCCTCTTGTGTGGAATACTCCCGCAGGCCGAAGCCCGCGAACAGGCTGGTCTGCAGCCCGATGAGGGGCAGCAGCGGCCACGCGGGCAGATGCCTCTCCCGCAGCACGGCTCGGATGATCGCCTTGGGGGAGGTAAAGCCGCAGTCGGCGACGATGCCCCGGACGTTTTCGGGAAAGGGGGTGCCGCTGGCCATGAGGACGGTGGTGGCGCCCATGGAAAGGCCGCCCAGAACCACCGGCTCGTGGGCACCGAAGCGGGCGTTGTGCCAGTCCACCCAGGTGTGAACGTCGCGGCGCTCCCGGATGCCGAAGGTCATATAGGTGCCGCCGGACTTGCCCTGTGCCCGCTGATGGACCAGCAGGATCCGGAAGCCCTGGGCATAATAAAAGGGCAGAGAGCAGCCGAAATCCGAGCAGGGAGAGCCGTGCCAGCCGTGAAACAGCAGCAATGTGCCCCGGGCGTTTTCCCGGGGGATCAGCTCTCCCACCAGGGACAGGCCGTCAAAGGAGGTGGTGGTGACCTCTTGCGCACCATGCTCCCGAATCCAGACCTGCGCCTCGGCGATCCAGGGCTTGAGGTCGCCATAGGTTGCGTCGTGCATACGCCGTTCCACAAGGGAGAAGAACCTTCCCCTGCCGCAGCAGACCAGCCGCATGGCGATGTGGGAGAGGACGAAAATCAAGACAGCCAGGGCTGCCAGACAGATCAAAACGATCCAAAGGGGGCTCATTGTCCGCGCTCCTTTTTTGACAGCCGGCGCAGTGCCGGGAAGGTGAGAGGCCACACAGCGGCGGCGAAGAACACCACGGCGAAATAGCGGAGGGCGTTGGTGCCGAGCCAGGTAAAGCCGACGGCAGAGAAGACCAGCTTCAGGCCCTCCTTGATGGCAAGCAGGCCCACCAGACCCAGAACGGTCTTGAGGATCTGCACCCACCAGACGGCCTTTTCCTCAAAGCGGATATAGCGCCGCTCGATGGGATAGGCGGCCAGGAAGCCCAGCAGCGCGCCGAAGAGGGAGAAGCTGTTTTTCCGTCCCTCGCGGATGTTCTCCAAGGCTTCCTCGCCCTCCACCGGAAATTGGGTCAGGTTGGCGTAGAGCACAAAGGCCAGAGAAATAGCCAGCATAACGCCGATGAGCGGATACATCCCGTGTTTGCTGCCCGCGGCGCGGCGGACGATGGGGTAAAACACGAACACCAGCACCGCCGCGATGCCCAGAGAGACGCCCACATCCAACGGCGTGTGGACACCCAGGTACATCCGGGAGAAGGCCGTCAGCAGAAGCAGCGCCACGCAGACGATGCGCAGGGCCGTATTTTTGTGCCAGCGGGCGATGCCGCCCAGGGTGCCGGTGACGTTCTGGGTGTGGCCCGAGGGGAAGGAATAGCCCGTGGCCGCAGGCTTTGCCGCCTCCACGGCGGTAAACTCCGGGTCCCGGACCCAGGGGCGCGGGATGCGGCACAGCAGCTTGAGGAACTGGTTCAGAATGGTGCCGAAGAAGCCGACGAACAGGAGATAGTAGCCCTCCCGCTTGTCCACGCACCAGAACACCGCCAGGGCGATGACGATGAACAGGATCTCGTCGCCCAGGTAGGTGAAGATCTGCATCAGCGTGTCCAGAAACGGGGTGCGGATGGATTCCAGCCAGTAAAGCAGCGCCATGGGATCACTCCTTTTTTGAAAACTAAGGACTTCTGTAGGGGCGGACGACTCTGTCCGCCCTGTTAAGAAGTGAACAGTGAATAGTGAACAAGTAAGGTGTGCGCACCGCGCACGGATCAGATTTACGGCGCGCCCAGTGGTCGCGCCCTCCTTTTTAAACTAAGGACTAAGGACTAAGGGTGAATGACTGAGGTGTCTGCTTCGCAGACGATTGATATTTTGTAGGGGC
>CALZCW010000111.1 GCA_945635805.1 uncultured Clostridia bacterium | reverse complement strand
GAAAAAGTTCTTTCCGCCGGTCAGCGAATTTGACACCGATTTTACAAAAAGACGGTTTTTCATTTTACACAGGGGCGGTAGGATAAAGGCGTAAGGACGAACAAAAAACCAATCATTATGAAAAGGAGAAATCAACCATGAAAAAAATCATTGCTCTGGTCATGACGGCGGCGCTGCTGCTGACGGCTCTGGTCGGCTGCTCCAGGGGCAGCTCCGGCGGCACGGTTTCTACCGACGGCTCGACCTCCATGGAAAAGGTCATCGGCGCCCTGGGCGAAGCCTTTGAGGCCGCGCAGGACGGTGTGACCTTTACATACAATCCCACCGGCTCCGGCGCGGGCATCACCGCCGTCTCCGAGGGACGCTGCGACATCGGCCTTTCCAGCCGCGCCCTGACCGACAGCGAAAAGGCCGGCGGTCTGACGGAAACGGTCCTGGCCTACGACGGCATCGCCGTCATCGTCCACCCGGACAACCCGGTGACGGACCTGAGCGTGGAGACCATCGCCCAGATCTACACCGGCCAGATCACCAACTGGAAGGAAGTGGGCGGCGATGACGCGGAGATCGTCCTCATCGGACGTGAGGCCAACAGCGGCACCCGGGACGGCTTTGAGACCGTCACCGGTACCAAGGACGCGTGCAAGTACCGCCAGGAGCTGACCTCCACCGGCGACGTGATCACCGCCGTCTCCCAGAACCCCGCCGCCATCGGCTATGCCTCCCTTGCCTCCGTCAAGGACTCGGTCAAGGCCCTGGCAGTGGGCGGCGTGACCCCCTCTGAGGCCACGGTGAAGGACGGAAGCTACGCCATTCAGCGCCCCTTTGTCCTGGTGACCAAGACCGGCACGGCCCTTTCGGAGACGGCTCAGAGCTTCTTTGACTTCGTCACCTCCGCCGAGGCAGCCGGTATCATCTCCGACGCCGGCGCAGTGCCTGTCCATTAAAGCATGAAAAGCAGAAAGCGTCTGCTGGAAAACACCGTCCACGGCATCTTCCTGATCCTGGGCCTGATCACCGTGGGCAGTGTGCTGCTCATCACCGTGTACCTGGTGATCTCCGGCATCCCGGCCATCCGGGAGATCGGCCTGGTCAAGTTCCTGTTCGGCAAGACCTGGGACTCGTCGGCGGCGGAGCCGCAGTTCGGCATCCTGCCCTTCATCCTGACCAGCGTCTACGGAACGGCGGGAGCCATATTGCTGGGCGTTCCCGTGGGCTTCTTTACGGCGGTGTATCTGGCCAAGGCGGCGCCGACGCGGCTGAAGTCCGTCGTGAGCCAGGCGGTGAGCCTGCTGGCGGGCATCCCCTCGGTGGTCTACGGCCTGGTGGGTATGCTGGTGCTGGTGCCGGGCATCCGCAAGGTGTTCCATGTGGCCGACGGTGCGAGCCTGCTGGCAGCCATTCTGGTTTTGGCGGTCATGATCCTGCCGTCCATCATCAAGGTCTCCGTCACAGCGCTGGAGTCGGTGCCTCGGGAATATGAGGACGCCTCGCTGGCTCTGGGGGCCACGCCGACGGAGACCTGGTTCCGGGTGTCCGTTCCGGCGGCAAAGAGCGGCATCGCGGCGGCGGTGGTGCTGGGCGTGGGCCGTGCCATCGGCGAGGCCATGGCGGTGATGATGGTGGCGGGCAACGTGGCGAATCTACCCTCCCTGTTCCAGAGCGTCCGCTTCCTGACCACGGCGGTGGCCAGCGAAATGGCCTACGCGGGAGCGGGCTTGCAGCGGCAGGCGCTGTTTTCCATCGCGCTGGTGCTGTTCCTCTTTATCATGCTCATCAACGCGACGCTGAATTTCTTCCTCAAACGGAGCAAGGAGGGCTGAACATGGAACACAAAACGATCTCCGGACGGCGGAAGGCCTACGGCGGCGTGATGCGCGTCCTGATGCTCTTTTCGGTGGCCGTCACCTGCGCGCTGGCGCTGTTTCTCATCGGCTACGTCCTCTGTAAGGGCGTGCCCAACCTGTCCTGGGAGCTGCTGAGCACCAAGCCCAGCTACCTCTCCGGCACCATCGGCATCCTGCCGGACATTCTCAACACCCTTTATGTGGTCATTGCGACCCTCATCATCGTGCTGCCCCTGGGCGTGGGAGCGGCCATCTACCTCAGCGAGTACGCCGGAAGCAAACGCCTGGTGGCCGTCATCGAGTACGCGGCGGAGACCCTTTCCGGCATTCCGTCCATCATCTACGGTCTGGTGGGCATGCTGTTCTTCTGCCAGTTTCTCAATATGAAAACGTCCCTGCTGGCAGGCAGCCTGACTTTGGTCATCATGAATCTTCCCACGGTCATGCGGACCACCCAGGAGAGCCTGAAGACCGTCCCCCAGAGCTACCGGGAGGGCGCTTTCGGCCTGGGCGCGGGGAAATGGCGGGTGGTGCGCACGGTGGTGCTGCCCGGCTGCGTCGACGGCGTGGTCACCGGCTGCATTTTGTCGGTGGGCCGCATCCTGGGCGAAACGGCGGCCCTGCTCTACACGGCGGGCTTTGCCCACGCCCTCTACGGCTTTTTCGACGGCCTGCAAAACGCCGGCGCGACGCTGACGGTGGCCCTGTACGTCTACGCCAAGGAGCAGGGCGAATTCGAGGTGGCCTTTGCCATCGCCTCCATTCTGATGGTCCTGGCCCTGCTCATCAACCTGGCGGCCTCCCTGACGGGGAAATATTTCAAAAAGAGGAGAAGCCTATGAGCGCCATTATTTCCGCAGAGGACCTGTGCCTGTGGTACGGCAGTACCCAGGCGCTGAAGCATATCGGCATTTCCATCCCGGAAAAGAGTATCACCGCCCTGATCGGTCCGTCAGGCTGCGGAAAATCCACCTTTCTCAAGACCCTGAACCGGATGAACGACCTGGTCCCCGGCGTGAAGATCACCGGCCGGGTGGAATATGACGGCCGGGACATCTACGCCCCCGGCGTGGACGTCAACGAGCTGCGGCGGGATGTGGGCATGGTCTTTCAGAAGCCCAACCCCTTCCCCATGAGCGTCTACGACAACATCGCCTACGGGCCCCGGACCCACGGCATCAGGAACCGCGCCAAGCTGGACGACATCGTGGAGCGCTCCCTGCGGGACGCCGCCATCTGGGACGAGGTGAAGGACCGGCTGAAAAAATCGGCCCTGGGCCTGTCCGGCGGTCAGCAGCAGCGGCTGTGCATCGCCCGGGCGCTGGCGGTGGAGCCGAAGGTGCTGCTGATGGATGAGCCAACCAGCGCGCTGGATCCCATCTCCACGGCGAAGATTGAGGAGCTGGCCATCTCCCTCAAGGAGCGCTACACGATCATTATCGTGACCCACAATATGCAGCAGGCCGTCCGCATTTCCGACCGGACCGCGTTCTTCCTCCTGGGAGAGCTGGTCGAGTGCGGCGAGACGGAGCAGCTTTTTGCCCAGCCGCAGGATAAGCGGACGGAGGAATATATCACGGGGAGGTTCGGATGATGAGAAGCCGGTTTGACGAACAACTGACACGGCTGAATCAGGCGCTGATCGAAATGGGCGCCATGTGCGAGGAGGTCATCGCCCTGGCTGCCAAGGCTCTTGCGGACAGGGATCCGCGCCTGGCAAAGAAGGTCGCGCCCCTGGACGGCGAGATCGACCGCATGGAGCGGGACATTGAGGCCATGTGCCTGCGGCTGCTTTTGCAGCAGCAGCCGGTGGCGGGGGACCTGCGCCGCGTTTCCGCCGCCCTGAAGATGATCACCGACATGGAGCGCATCGGCGACCAGGCCGAGGACATCGCGGAGATCATCCCCTATATGGAGGGCCGTTCCGGCGAGGAATGTGCCGCTGTCGGAGAGATGGCCAAGGCCGCCATCCACATGGTCACCCGGAGCGTGGACGCCTTTGTCCACCGGGATACGGACCTGGCCCGGAAGGTCATCGCCTATGACGACGTGGTGGACGACGATTTTGACCGGGTGAAGGCCGCCCTCATCGGTCTGATCGCCAAGAATCCCGCCGACGGGGAATACGCCCTGGATCTGCTGATGATCGCGAAATATTTTGAGCGCATCGGTGACCACGCGGTGAACATCGCCGGCTGGGTGGTCTTTGCCGTGACCGGCGTCCACC
>CALZCW010000110.1 GCA_945635805.1 uncultured Clostridia bacterium | reverse complement strand
ACAATGGCGTCGCCCAGGCCCTCGATGTCCATGGCGTTGCGGGAGACAAAATGGGCGATATTTCGGGTGAGCTGGGCAGGACATTCGATACCGGTGCAGCGCATGGCGGCGCCGTCCGGGTCCCGCTCCACCGGTGCGCCGCAGACGGGACAGACTGCCGGCAGGCGGTAAGGCACTGCGCCCTCCGGGCGCTTGGAGAGAACGACCTCCAGAATTTCCGGGATGATCTCCCCTGCCTTGCGGATCTTGACTGTATCGCCCAGGCGGATGTCCTTTTCGGAGATAAAATCCTGATTGTGCAGGGTGGCGTTGGTCACGGTGGTGCCTGCCAGGCGTACCGGCGCGACAACAGCCTTGGGCGTCAGGACACCCGTTCTGCCCACCTGCACCACAATATCCTGCAGGACGGTCTCCTTGACCTCCGGCGGGTATTTATAGGCACAGGCCCAGCGGGGAAATTTCGCCGTGCTGCCCAAAACCTTTCGCTGGGCCAGGTCGTTGAGCTTGACCACCGCGCCGTCAATGTCAAAGGGAAAATCGTAGCGGTTTTCCCCGATGGCGCGGATGCGCAAAATCGCCTCCTGGGCCGTATTGCACAGCCAGTACGGAATGACCTTGAATTTCCGCTCCCGCAAATAATCCAGGGTCTGGCCGTGGGTCTGGAATTCCGCGCCCTCGGCAAGCTGGAGGTTGAAGATCAGGATATCCAGCCTCCGCTCCGCTGCCACGGCCGGGTCCAGCTGGCGCAGACTGCCCGCTGCGGCGTTTCTCGGATTGGCAAAGAGGCTCTGGCCCTTTGCCTCCCGTGCGGCGTTGAGCTGCTCGAACACCTCCCGGGACATGAACACCTCGCCCCGCACGATGAGACGGTGGGGCGCGTTTTCAATGCGCATGGGGATGGAACGGATGGTCTTGAGGTTCTCCGTCACGTCCTCCCCCGTCACGCCGTCGCCCCGGGTCGCGCCGCGGACAAAGCTGCCGTCGATATATTCCAGAGCCACAGAGAGACCGTCCACCTTGGGTTCCACGCTGTAAAGGGCCTCCGGGACGGTCTCCCGGAGCTTTGCGTCAAAGTCCCGGACCTCGTCCTCGGAAAACACGTCCTGCAGGCTCTCCAGCGGCACCTCATGGACGTACTTCTCAAACTTGCTCAACGCCGCGCCACCGACACGCTTGGTGGGAGACAGAGGCGAGGCATACTGGGGATACTGCGCCTCCAGCTCCTCCAGCTGCCGCAGCAGGCGGTCATATTCAAAATCCGCCATGGTTGGCGCGTCCAGGACATAATACTTGTGGTTGGCTTCCTCCAACAGGGCGGTCAGCCGCGCAATTTCTTCTTTCGGATTCATGGTAGCTCCTCCATGCCAAAGTAAGTGGTCGGCACCGTGCCGACAATGACCGTTTCCGCCGCGACGACGGCGGAGTCCACGTTGATCTCACTGGTCCCCGTCCAGGTGAGGATGGTGATGCAGACGTGGATGTCAATATAAATGGAATGTAACGTCTGGTTGATGCCCGCCGACTGGAAGCTGTTGCGGAAGGAGGCGTCGGAGGTTCTGACCGCCAGCACCCGCACCGGCACCAACGGTCCCCGGCCGGAAAACAGCTCCGGCAGGAGGACGGAACCGATGGGCACACCGAGCTGCTCCATGGAGAGCTGCTCCAGCTCTTCATCCATGCGCTGAAGGACGCTGGTCTTCAGGCGGTTCAGCTCGCCGATATTGGTTCGGATGGCCGTCACATTTCCGCTGGCGTCCTTTTCGATTGTAACCATTCGTTCGTAATCAAATTCACCCTCGGCGATCTGATCGGCAATAGCGGCGTTGATGGCGTCGGAGGCCTGATTATCCACCTGGGTTTCGATCAACTGCTCCGCCATCGGCGCAAGCCGGATGCGGAACAGCAGTGTCAGGCCGGAAATAATGATCACCGTCACCGCCACGATCAGCCGCAGACGGTTTCGCTGGGCATGTGTCATCCTATCACCCCGCCTATTCCTATGGCGGCGGGCGGGATGTTATGCCTGTTTTTTCATGCGGGTGGAAGCCGCGCCTGCCATAAGCCGCTTGGTCCCCACCTGGTCAAAGGCGATCTCCAGCATGGCGTCGTTGCCCATTTTCAGCACATTGAGGACCATGCCCCTGCCGAAAACATCGTGAACGACCATATCACCCTTGAAAAACTCCGGCGCGGCAGCGGTTTTTTTCGGCGTCATAAAGGAATCGATACTGCGGCGCGGCATCTGGGGCTTGGGCGTATAAGCGCCAAAATCGGAATAGGCTTTCGGCGCAGCAGCGGATTTTTCCAGCAGCAGCTCCTCGGGGATTTCCTTGAGGAAACGGGATGGCCGGTTGACGGTGGTATGGCCGTAGAGCATACGCTGACGGGCGCTGGTAATGGTCAGCCGCTGTTTTGCCCGGGTGATGGCGACGTAGCACAGGCGGCGCTCCTCCTCCATCTCCTCCCGGTCGCCGATGGAACGCATCCCTGGAAACAGCCCTTCCTCGCAGCCGACAATGTAAACATTGGGGAATTCCAGACCCTTGGCCGCGTGCATTGTCATCATCACCACCGCATCGGCGTCCTTGTCGTACTGCTCAATGTCCGTGTAAAGAGCAATCTCCTCCAGGAAGCCGCTGAGGGTAGGCTCGTCGGTATTCTCCATATAGGTCAGAATGGAGGATTTCAGCTCTCGGACGTTTTCCAGCCGGGCGCGGTTTTCCGGGTCGTCCTTCTGCTCCAGCATGGCCACATAGCCCGTGCGGATGAGCAGCTCCTCATAGAAGTCCGGCAGGGGCAGGGTGCCCAGCAGTTCGGCGCACTCCTCGATCATGACAGTAAAGGCCATCAGCTTTGCGGCGGAGCGCTCCATGGCCGGATAATTGTAGGGGTCGCTGATGACCGTATACATGGGCGTGCCCGCCGCCGTACACAGCCGCTCGATGGCCTCCACCGTCTTTGCGCCGATGCCCCGGGGCGGCTGGTTGAGGATGCGCTTGAGGCGCAGGTCATCGGCCCGGTTGTTGATGACCCAGAGATAGGCCAGCATATCCTTGACCTCGGCCCGGTCAAAGAAGCGGGTGCCGCCGATGATGCGGTAGCGCACACCGCTGCGCTTGAAGGCATATTCCAGCGCGTTGGACTGGGCGTTGGTACGATAGAGGATGGCGAAGTCGTTCAGGTGCCGGCCCTTGGACTCGGAGAGGATGTTGTTGGCCACAAAAGCGGCCTCGTCACTCTCGTTGGCGGCCTCATAGTGGAGGATCTTCTCCCCCACGCTGTTGTTGGTCCACAGGCGCTTGCCCTTGCGGCCCAGATTGTTGGAAATGACCGCGTTAGCTGCGTCCAGAATGGACTGGGTGGAGCGGTAATTCTGCTCCAGGCGGATGACCTTGGCGCCGTGGAACTGGTTTTCAAAGTCCAGAATATTCTGGATCGTCGCGCCGCGGAACCGGTAGATGCTTTGGTCGTCGTCGCCCACCACGCAGATGTTTTCGTAGCGTCCGGCCAGAAGGGAGGCCAGAAGATACTGCAAATTATTGGTATCCTGGTACTCGTCAATGAGGACATAGCGGAATTTGCGCTGGTAGTAGTCCCGCACCTCCTCAAACTGCTGCAGAAGCTGGACTGTCAGCAAAATGATATCGTCGAAGTCCACCGCATTGGCGGCTTTTAAGCGCTGCTGGTAATCGCCGTAAAGCTCGGCGATCCGTTTCAGGCGGAAGTCATCGCCGGTATGGCGGGCAAATTCCGCCGGTGACTGCTGCTTGTCCTTAGCCTTGGAGATCACTCCCAGAACAGCTCTGGGTGGAAACACCTTTTCGTCCAGATTCCGGTCCCGCAGGACCTCCTTCATGACCCGCTCGGAATCGGCGGTGTCATAGATGGTAAAGCTGCTGCTGTAGCCCAGGCGCTCGATCTCCCGCCGCAGGATCCGGCAGCAGGCGCTGTGAAAGGTCATGGCCCACACACCCTCACCCTGGGCGCCCAGAAGTCCTGCCAGACGGTCCTTTAGCTCGTTGGCGGCCTTGTTGGTAAAGGTGATGGCGATGATGCTCCAGGGGTCGGCAGGATGCAGCGTACACAGGCGTTCTGCGCGCCAGCCGTCCGACGG
>CALZCW010000109.1 GCA_945635805.1 uncultured Clostridia bacterium | reverse complement strand
GTAAGGTTCTCGGTCCCCGTGGCTTGATGCCCAGCCCCAAGGCAGGCACCGTTACCCCCGATGTTGCCAGAGCTGTCAACGAAGCCAAAGCCGGTAAGATCGAGTACCGCCTGGACAAGACCAACATCATCCACTGCCCCATCGGCAAGGTCTCCTTCGGCAAGGAAAAGCTGACCGAGAACATGAACGCACTGCTGGGCGCCGTCATCAAGGCCAAGCCCGCCGCTGCCAAGGGCCAGTATATCCGTTCCTGCGTCGTCGCTTCCACCATGGGCCCCGGCGTCAAGGTCAATACTGCCAAGCTGTAATTGGTAATTGTATGATAAAAACCGAGTGGCGCACCCGCCGCTCGGTTTTTTCCATATGAGGCAAAATGCGGGCATATCATCCTGCCTGCAAGAACCAAGGAGAAAAAAGACCATGAAGAAGCATTTTGTCCTGACAGTGTTGATTCTGTGCATCCTGCTTTCGCTGCTGCCGACGGCTTCGGCAGCGCAGCAGTCCGGCGAAACGGAAAACGGGGAAGAACTGCGCTACACCGACGTGACGCCGAAGGACTGGTTTTATAAGAGCGTAACGGAGGCGACCCGTCGGGGCCTGCTCAACGGCATGGGGCCGAAGCTGTTCCTGCCGCAGGAGCACACCACCCGCGCCATGCTCCTGACCGTACTCTACCGCATGGCTGGCGAGCCGGAGACAGACGGCACGCTTTTCCCCGATGTTTCCGCCAAGGCCTGGTATGCCAAGGCGGTGGCTTGGGGCACGAAAAACAAGATCGCCAAGGGCTTTGAGGACGGCACCTTCCGTCCCGATGAGCCGGTCAGCCGGGAGCAGACGGCGACGCTGCTGTACCGTTATGCGGCCTGCTGCGGTCATGATGTCAGCCCACGGAAATCGCTGGAGGCCTTTGCCGATGCCGCGCAGGTCCAAAGCTGGTCGCGTGAAGCCATGCAGTGGGCCGTGGCGACGGGACTTCTCGGCGGCATGCGGGAAGGGAACCGGCAGATGCTCAAGCCCGGCGGCGATACAACACGGGCAGAGCTTGCCACAATCCTGTGCCGCTTCTGCGACACCTTTCTCAGCGCGCCGGTGCTGACTGTGGGCTACCTTCCCCTGGACAACCGCCCGGTCAACGACCTGCGGCCTGTCTACCAGGCCCAGAGCGCTGGCTGGGAGCTCCTGATGCCTGAGGAATCACTCTATGCCACGAGGCTGGACGGACAGACCCCCAATCCCAACGGTCTAACCTGCGGAGATCGGGAGGGATTGCTTGCATGGCTCAAGGAGAATGAGTCCAGGTGCGATGTGCTGGTCATCAGTCTGGATCAGCTTCTCTCCGGCGGACTGGTCAGCAGCCGCTGGCTGAACGATACGGACCTGGAGTGGGAGTATGCCGCCATCGACTATCTGGCAGAATTGTCGCAGCGCAAGCCGGTCTACGTCTTTGACACCGTGATGCGGCTGGCCTCCACCGTGGGCTACGGAGGTCTGGACGGGACGGCGTACAGCCTGTTCCGCCAATACGGCGCCACGGCACGGCAGAAGCTGAGCGGGGAGTCTCTGACGCTGGAGAATGTCATTGCCGGTTACCCCTATGGCGAAAACGGCACGCAGATCGTGACGGAGCTGTCGGAGGAGCAGGTGAGCGCCTACCTGAAGGCACGGGCCAGAAAGCTCCGGCTGGCGGACCGCCTGCTGCAAAAGTCCGAAAATTTCCGTTATTGCCTCATCGGCATTGACGATTCCATTCCCCATACCTCCATCCAGACCAACGAGATCGCCTATCTGAACGGCTGCCTCGGCAAAAACGCCGCGCTGTTTTGCGGCACGGACGAACTGGGCATGATGGCGCTGGCAAGAGCCTGCGGCGACCTGTGCCCTGAGAAGCTGCGGCTTTCCGTGCGCTACTTCGGCGCTCAAGCCGACGGCAGTGCCGATTCCTACGACACGGCGACGCTGCGCGAATCGGTGGAGCAGCATATTGCGGCCCTCGGTGCTGAATTGACGGAGAGCGGCGGCGACATCGAGGTGCTGATCCTGACCCGGGGCTACACCCAGGAGGACCTGGACGGGTATCTTCTGGCCTGGCAGGAAAATATGGCCGCCGGACGCTATAGCATCGTGCTGGGTACCACCGGCAGCGGCAGCCACCGCCAGGCTGTGGTAGATGCCATGACCCTGACCTGTCTGCTGGGCTACAGCGATTGGGGAACGACGGGCAATACGGTGGGCATCGGCCTTTCCATGGGCGCCATGCGGTGGTACCGGATGTGCAACGCCGCCGGCCTGACAGAGGCGGAAAACGAGGCTTTTGCGAAGGAGCTGGTGTTTGCCTTCGTCAAGGACGAGGCATATTGTCACGGCTGCCGCAGCACGATCCGGGACCTGACACCGGAAGGAATTGAGACGGCCCTGATGAATGAGCCGCTGACCGGACAGATCCTGGAAAAGATCGCGGGCAGTACCCTTGCGGCGCAGGATACTTTCTACACCGTGCCCACGCCCCGCCTGGAGAATTTCCACGCGCCCTTCGGCCGCAGCTATGAAGTCGACTTCGACGTGGTTTTCACCGACCAATAATCACAGAAAACGGGCGTCCTGCCGCTGTGCAGGATGCCCGTATGCTGTTTGTTTGCGGTCTTGCTTATTCGCTGATGCTGTTGACCACGCCGAGGAACACAACGGCCTCTGTCTCCCGATCCACAATGGCCATGACGTAGGGCCGATTCAGGATCACCGTGTGGTCATAGCTTTGCATGGGAGTGCCGTAGCGGGTGATGACCGCCGTCACCGCCGCCGCTTCCGTACCGTCCTCGTCTACCTTCATATAGGTCTTGTGCAGCACCTCGTCGATGTACTGGGGCGTGTCGCTGATCCGGCTGAAATCGGCGTCTGCCCGGGAAAAGGCGTCGGAAATGCCCATGGCCGTCAGGGCTTGATTCAGCTCCGCTGAGGTCTCGATCTTGTACTTCGGCATGGCGGTGGAGACGCGACATTCCTCCGCATTTTTTATAGTATTCAGTAGGGATGCACCGGTCAGAGAGGCCAGATATTCCTCCGTGGGGACGTTATCGTTGGGCAGCAGGGCCACATAGCAGTAGCGCCCGCCGGCGTAATCCTTGACAAAGCCGGTGGCCAGACCATCGTCCAGATAGAGCTGCTCGGTCTTGTGCATCATCTCCACCGTCTGCTCCGTGCCGTCGGCGGCGGTAAAGGTGCCCTCACGGACATCGGCGGTTTTGTAGGGCGCGGCCCATTTGGCGTCAAAGGTCAGGGCGTTGAGAAGAACCATGGAGCTGTCGCCGCCGAGCCGGTCTATGATCTGCTTGATCCGTCCGGCGGTGTGATCGCTGACCCAGCCGTTGATGTCCGCCACGGTTTGGGCGTCAAAGGCCGCCTTGTAGATCTCCGCGCCGAAGTAGTCGGCGTTGGCCTGCAGAAAGTCCTCCCGGACCGCGAACTGCTCCACATCCCGCATCCAGATGGAATTGGCGCTGACCAGCTCGTCACCCGCGTTTTCCTTACAGGCGTACAGGAACGCGTTCAAATCCCCGACGGAGAGCCCAAAAGCGGCCTCCAACTGGGACAGGGTCTCGCCGTCTGCACCGTTGGCGACCATGGCCATGGCGGTCAGGACGCTGTAGGGCGAGAGAATACAGTTTTCTCCGCCATGGTAGGCGTTTTGCAGCAGACGGACGGCAAAGTCTGCCGCAGCCTGAGAGGCGGTGTCATCTGCAGAGGCTGCCGCCACAGGCGCGGCAGTGACCGACGCCGTCAGCTCGACGGTTTTGGCCCCGTCGGCGGTTTTCAGTACCGGTGCAGTCTCGGTGCTTTCCGGGGACGACTGCGGTTCAGAGCAGCCGCAGAGCTGCAGGCCCAGAGCGGCCAGCAGCAGAAAAACGAGCAATTTTTTCATAGGAGCTTCCTCCTTGCTTTTTTTCTTTATGACGTGCGTGAGAGAAAAAAGTTCCAAAAAACTTCGGCGCACTGCAAGACCACAGTGCGCCGAATATCTATGTCCTTCTCAGGAAGATCTCTCCGCAGCGGCGGCAGACGACCTTGGTCTGCCCCCGTCCCACCGGAACGGATTGCACCGAATGGCAGGCCGGACAACGGAAAAAGCGCTTCTGCGGGCCGTTACGCAGGCGGTTGCCGATGCGCTCCCGTCGAT